>USPJ01000010.1 GCA_900556645.1 uncultured Lachnospiraceae bacterium | reverse complement strand
ACTTTTAATCAAGTTGTCCGGGGTTCGAATCCCCGATGCCTCAGTAAGAAAAAGATAGCGGAAACCTAGGAAAATCAAGGGCTTTCGCTATTTTTATACCATTTTTCAAGTTGTAAATTTTAATGAAAAGTATATGGTTTTTAATGTCCGCATCGTGTCCGCAAAATTACATAGCCAAAACATCATTTACTACAGCGGTAACGTCCTCTTTTTCTTCCATGATATGATTGTAAACATCCAATACATTCCTTTTTAGTTTCTGTCAACTTTCTTGACATCCATTAGTATTTTTATCATACTATATCTAACTGATGTATCAAGTACGCAGAAAAATAATACTTGGTATCAAAACCGATACTGTAAAGGGGAAATCTAGATTTTATGAACGATATTGTATTGAAAAAAATTGATGAGAGTAACTTTTTAGAAGCATTTAATTTGAAACTGGGACAGGGGCAGGATGAATTTGTTTCAAATCCTGTCAGGAGTTTGGCACAGGCATATGTATATTATAATCAAGGTACGCCTTTCGGGATTTATTTTAAAGATACTATGGTTGGCTATGTAATGATTATTTATGATTATGACCTTGAGGAATATGATATCTGGCATATGATGATCGATGAAAAATATCAGCATAGGGGTTATGGTCAAAAAGCCATGGAAAAGTGTCTTGAGTATATCAAAAAAAAACCCTTCGGAGCATCCAATAAAGTTGTATTGACTTGTAACAGAGATAACCGGACGGCAATGGAGTTGTATCGCAAGTTTGGTTTTGCAGAAACAGGAAATGAAGATGAGGATGAAATAGAACTGGCGTTGGAACTTTAATGGACAGGGGTATGAAAATTCAGTATTACCGTATGGAAGAGAAGTTAGGAAACGAATAGCGGAACGAGAAAGGAAGAACGGAAAATGAAAAGATTAGTCGTATATCAAAGTGCCACAGGCTTTACAGAAAAATATGCCACATGGATTGCAGAGAAACTGTCCTGTGAAGCTAAGGAATTAAAAGGTGTGAAAAAGCAGGAAATAGGAAATTATGACATGATTATCTTCGGTGGATGGATTATGGGCGGCATGATTATGGGACTGGATAAAATGCAGAAAATGAATCCGAAACAGTTGGTGGTATTTGCCGTAGGTGCATCCAATGACAGCGAAGAGGTGCGGGAAAATTTAAAGACACAGAATCATTTAGAGCAAAGTCCGCTTTTTTATTTAGAAGGTGGTCTTGCCTTTGAACGGATGAGTTTCTTTCCGAAAACGATATTGAAAAAGATGGGCAAGTCCATCGCAAAAAAAGAGAACAAGACACCGCAGGAACAGGAGATGGAAAAATTATTTGCAGGTTCCTTTGATAACTCTGATATTACGAAGATAGAACCGTTGGTTGCAGCAGTAGAGGCGGCAATATTATGATATATACAGAGAAATTACTGGAGACATTAATAGAAGATTCTGTGCAATATAAAGATATTGCAATTCCGTCGAAAGAAACAGACAAAAAACATCTAATCCGCAGCCTTATGAATGTTCGTATGCCAAGGGAGGCTTCTGACCAATTGCTGGACTTGCAGAATGATTATTTGCAAGAAGAACTTTTGAAAAAAGGAATTGTAACCTTATGGGAGATTCCAACGGTAAAAGAACAATATGGCAGCCGATTTTCAAATGCAGATAAAATATCTCTTTGGCAGGGAGATATAACAAGGTTAAAGGTGGATGCCGTTGTAAATGCTGCCAACTCACAGATGTTAGGGTGTTTCGTTCCTTGTCACGGGTGTATTGATAATGCGATTCACAGTGCTGCCGGAATACAGCTTAGAACTGAATGCAATCATATTATGAATCAGAGGCGGATTCGCTACGGGGAACAATATGAGGAACCAACCGGCACAGCTACGTTGACAAAAGCTTACAATCTTCCCTGCAAATATGTTATTCATACGGTGGGACCGATTGTGTACGGTGAACTAAATGAAGAACTCCGTCAGGAGCTTCGGAATTGCTATGAAAATGTTTTGAAATGTTGTATAGAGAATGAAATAAAATCCGTTGCTTTCTGCTGTATTTCCACGGGAGAATTTCATTTTCCGAATGACGAAGCAGCAAAAATTGCTTTGAACACCGTAACCGATTTTTTGAAAATGAATGATGGTATGGAGAGGGTTATTTTTAACGTCTTTAAAGATAGCGACAAGGAAATCTATCAAAAGATATTCGGCTCGAATTAGATGGAGACAATAGATATGATTAGAATAGCAACAGAACAGGATGCGGAAAAATTACTTGAATACGAAGTGCCTTCCGTAGAGGAATTTAGGAGGCGGATTTGCCAAACGCTCAGCAAATATCCCTATCTGGTGTCGGAACAGGACGGAGAGATTGTGGGCTATGCATATGCAGGGGCTTTTAAAGGACGGAGTGCATATGACTGGGCAGTGGAGACGACTATTTACATAGCCAAGGATGCCAGAAAAAAAGGATTGGGGAAGGAACTTTATACAGCATTGGAAAAGGCGTTGGCACTACAGAATATTATAAATCTCAATGCCTGTATCGCTTATCCCAGCGTGGAGGATGAATATCTGACAAAGAACAGCGTTCAATATCATCAGCATCTGGGGTATCGGTTTGTGGGAGAGTTTCATAAATGTGGGTACAAATTCGGCAGGTGGTATAATATGGTGTGGATGGAAAAGTGTATTTCCCATCATCCACACCAGCCATTGCCGGTTAGGAGTTTTGAGGAGATTCAAAACCAGCTTGCTTTTTTGCCATGCGACTCCAATTTATAAAGCCATAGATATCATTTACCAGAAAAGTAATAAAGCAAACGATTACCGAAAGGTATGTGATATCATGGATGGTCGCCAGAATCCATAAAGAGTATCAGAACAATATCATTGCAGGCATAAGCAATGGCATAATACGGACTTCTCCGAAATGTGAGATATACCGCAAGAAAACTGGTGGTAATGGATAATGTGCTTGGAAGAATATTTGCAGTATGGAATGCTTTCAAAATAAAGTAAAAAATAAATGTGACGATAACAGTGAGAATCCACATAAAAAGAGTTTCTTTTTTACTGATATGATTTACCTGAACTTCCGATTTATTTCCGTTGTAAGGGTGTCTCAGCCATGAAATTAATGCAAATACGGCCATGGGCATTGTCATGCCAAGGTAAGTAATCATTTCTCCATAATAAGAAAATGTGAAAGAGATGATACCATAGAGCAGACTAAAAATAATCATGAGAAACTGACCCAGAGGGTTGCCCTTTGCGGCAAAAATGAGTGATGTCACACCAATGAGAGAAGCTGTTAGTGTTAAATAGTTTTCTCTGTCAAAAATACAAAAGGATACTGTGATTAAAATAACAGAGCAGCACCACAGCAAAATCTCGACTTTTGAAAAATAATTTGTGAAAGTTTCTAATTTGTTTTTATTCATAAGACCTCCTAAAAAAGCATCCGCATACACACCTTCAAAGACCTAATGGTGTGTAAACGAATGCTCCTTGCATTCCTACCCGGTGGCAGTACTTGTATTTATTTTTTTATATGGTAACATGAGAAGAGGAAAAAAGCAATTAAGAAACAGGATGATTTAAAATACATGGAGCAACACAGATGGAAGTAAGAAAAGGAACACAGCAGGATATAGAGGAAGTGGCGGCACTATATGATGAACTGAATGATTACTTGGAAAGTCATATCAACTACCCAGGATGGATGAAAGGGATATATCCAATTCGTGAAGATGCAGAGGTAGGCGTTGCAGAACAGAATCTTTTTGTGGCCACAGAAGAAGGGAAGATTGCCGGTACCGTAATCCTGAACCAGAAGCCGGAGGAGGCCTATGATTTAGCGGATTGGCAGAATGATTTGGAGTATGATGATATTTGCGTGATTCACACCCTTGCAATACATCCTGATTTTTTGCACCGGGGAATCGGGAAGGAAATCATGGAGTATGTGCTTGAATATGCTGAGCATATGAATCGAAAAGCAATACGTTTGGATGTATATGAAAACAATATGCCTGCCATTCGTTTGTATGAAAAAATGGGCTTTCACTATATAGGAACTGTTGATTTAGGATATGGAAAGTATGGACTGGATTGGTACAAGTTGTATCAGTATTTGTTGTAGAACAATGTTCATTCAGCCGTAAGGCTTGATGATATAAAATTTATTTTAAGGAGACGCTGTTTGAGAAAAAATAACACTTTGGAGATTGTGGACTAACCGGGAGGTTTGTGCCGCATAATCTCACATGAACCTCCCAAATATTGACAGTCAACAATTGAACGACATGATACGAACTGCGAATGTTCGTGAGTCTGACAGGAGGAAAAATAATGAAAAAAAATGACTATATGATTCGTTTGGAAACACCTAATGACTATCGTAAGGTGGAAAATTTAACACGTGAGGCATTCTGGAATGTTTACCGTCCGGGATGTATGGAACACTATGTACTGCATTGCTACCGTGACAGAGAGGATTTTGTGCCGGAATTGGATTTTGTAATGGAAAAGGATGGCGAAATTATTGGGCATGTGATGTATGTACGTGCCAAAATTCAGGCCGATGATGGCAGAGAAATTCCGATTATGACCTTCGGACCTATCAGCATTGCACCGGAGTATAAACGAAAAGGTTATGGAAAAGCCTTGTTGGATTATTCTATGGAAAAAGCTAAAAAAATGGGTGTAGGTGCACTCTGCATGGAAGGCAACATTGATTTCTATGGAAAGTCCGGCTTTGTAGTTGCCAGTATAAAAGGAATACACTACTATGCAGAACCAAGAGAAGAGGAAGTCCCGTATTTTCTGCTCAAGGAACTGAAGGAAGGTTTCTTAGACGGTATTACAGGAGTCTATCATACGCCGGAGGGTTATTTTGTAGATGAGAAAGCTGTGGAGAAGTTTGACGCTGATTTCCCATCAAAGGAAAAATTAAAGCTGCCGGGACAGCTAGTGTAAACACAAACGAATAAAAGGAGTAGCCGGTGGGGAACAAGTTTCCTCACCGGCTAAAACAATAAAAACATATAAAACAGTTTGAGAACTGTTCCTTTCAGAAAATTCATGCTTTTCCAATGAACGGGAAACAGCAGAAAAATTGATACTAGAATATGGGAAACACGAAAAAGATCCCCGGTATCAAGCAGTAATGAATCTGATTGTAGAAGCAAATCAGGAAGTATTCAGCAAGGAGGATGAAAAAATGTGTGAGGCATTACGAAAAATAATGAGTGATGAGTTAGAGGAAAGGGAAAATATAGGAAGAACTGAAGGGAGGATAGAAGGAAGAGTAGAAGGAAGAGCCGAAGGAATTATTGAAACAGGTATAGAAATAGGACTTTCCGAAGAGGATATTTTAGGGAAATTACAGAAGAAACTGGATGTTTCATTGCAAAAAGCACAGGAATATTTGCATATGTTTGGAAAACAGACGGTATAAAAGGACAGGAGATAAAACAGTCTATGCTAAAAATAGTAACATTGGTTGAGAATACAACGTTGTCATCGGAATATCGTTGCAAACATGGATTGTGTCTATACATAGAGACCGAAAAACATAAAATACTGTTTGATGTAGGACAGGATGATTTGTTCATTGAAAATGCAAAAAAGATGCAAATAGATATTTCGGAAATTGATACGGTAATTATATCCCATGGACATAAAGACCATGGTGGAGCTTTAAAAGCCTTTATGTCTTTGAACTCTGAAGCAAAGATATATATAAGAAAAGCAGCGTTTGAACCACATTACATCAAGGTGTTGGGACTTCCGTTTGATGTGGGATTGGATGAGGAATTGCTCAATAATGAACAGATAGTAGTTACCACTGATGAAATGAGGATAGATGAAGAGTTGTTCCTTTTTTCAAATGTAACATCCGATACTTATTTTTCAAAATCAAACAAGGCATTGTATACGAAGAAGCAAAAACGGATGGTGCCAGATGATTTTTGCCATGAGCAGAATTTGATTATTACAGCAAACGGGAAAAGGGTGTTATTTTCAGGCTGTTCACATACGGGAATTGTGAATATACAGAATCAGGCGGAAAAATTGATTTTAAGTGAGATTTCGACTGTGGTCGGAGGATTTCATTTATATAATCCCCCAACAAAAAAATATGAGAGTGATGAAATGATTGCTAATATAACGAATGCTTTAGAAAAAAAGAAGAGTGATTATTATACTTGCCATTGTACCGGAATAAAAGCATATAAAAAGATGAAATATAAGCTGGGGGAGAGATTACATTATTTGTCAACTGGTACGGAAATATTATTGTAAGATATTGCTTTTCCGGGAAGGGAATTAATGAAGGAGATAAAAGAAATAAATTAGATTTTTTAGGAGTACATCTGCCCTATAAAGGAGCAAAAAAGGAAAGTAGAGGAAAATCATGAAACTGAAAAATGTGTTGATTGTAGTGGAGGATATTGAGAAATCTAAAGCTTTCTATAAAGAATTATTTGGACTGGACGTGGTGGTGGATTTTGACGGGAACGTGATACTGACTGAGGGACTGGTGCTTCAGGATAAGAAAATCTGGGAAAAATTCATCGAAAGAGAAGTAATTCCCAAGGGAAATGATGCGGAGCTGTATTTTGAGGAAACAGACTTGGAAGAATTTTCACAAAAGCTGGAGAACAGTTCCTTTGACATCGAATATGTCAATCGGATGATAGAACATGACTGGGGTCAAAGGGTCATCCGCATTTATGATCCGGACAAGCATATGATTGAAATTGGTGAACCTATGGAGAAATGGCAGAAGAAATAAGATTAGAAAAGGTACAAAGGAGATTTTTAGGAAAATGAAAGTAATACGCGGAGTTTTTTTAGCGTTGGTGGCAGGTATCTGTTGGGGGATGTCCGGCACGGTGGGACAGTATCTATTTACAGAAAAAAATGTGGATGCAGGATGGCTGACAGTAGTAAGGATGTTGATATCCGGGGTGGTTCTGCTGTTGCTGGCATTGTGGAGTCAGCCTCAGAATGTCAGAAGAATCTGGAATGAAAAGCAGGCAGTTGCGAGACTTCTGCTTTTTTCTCTGCTGGGACTAATGGCAGTTCAATTTGGTTATATGCAGGCAATCCGCTATTCCAATGCGGGAACAGCCACAGCCATACAATATCTGGGAGAGGCATTTATTTTAATTTTTACCTGTGTTTCCATGAAAAGATATCCAAAATCCTTTGAGGTGGTGGGACTTGTACTGGCATTGACAGGAATTTATCTGCTGGCAACCCATGGGGATGTGGGAAACATGGTGCTGTCCACCCAGGGACTTGTGTGGGGACTGGTGGCAGCAGTGGCACTGATGACCTATACATTGCTTCCGGGAAAATTGATTCGGGAATATGGAAATCAAACAGTAACCGGATATGCCATGCTCATTGGAGGTATGGTGCTGATGGTGGCTTTGCAGAGCTGGAATCGGGATTTGTCTGTGGACAAAGAAGTATTTTTGGCAATGTTGGTTATTGTGGTAATCGGAACCATTTTGGCATTTACGGCATATTTCCAGATCATTGCAGATATAGGCGGGGTAAAAGCCGGGTTACTTGCTTCGGTGGAAACCATTGCGGCACCGTTGTTTGCATCTCTTTGGTTAAAAACAAAATTTGAACTGGTGGATTACATAGGCTTTGTATGTATTTTGGCTATGGTAATTCTGTTGGCAGTGCCGGCTTTGCGGGAAGAGGCGGCAAAAGGTCAGGGAGGTTGTGAAGGATGAAAAAAAGCAGGACAGCAGCAGGCTTTGCCATTCTGGCGGCAGCTCTTTATGCGGTAAATGTTCCGCTGTCAAAAATTCTCATACAATATGTGGAACCCACCATGATGGCGGCGTTTCTCTATTTGGGAGCAGGCGTGGGTCTGTCAATATGCCGTGGCGTGGAAATGCTGCTGGGAAAAGACTATAAGCGGGAACCTTTGACGAAAAAAGAATTCCCCTATGTGGCAGCCATGGTATTGCTGGATATAGCGGCACCAATTTTACTGATGTTTGGAATTTCAATGACCACATCGGCAAATGTGTCCCTTCTGAATAATTTTGAAATTGTGGCAACCTCACTGATTGCCCTGCTGATATTCCATGAGGTTTTGTCGAAAAGACTGTGGGTTGCAATCGGATTGGTGACTTTGGCCAGTGTGATACTGGGATTTGAGGGAACAGAGAGCCTTGCCTTTCACAGGGGTTCTCTGTTTGTGTTAGGTGCCTGTATCTGCTGGGGATTTGAAAATAACTGTACCAGAATGCTCAGTAGTAAAAGCTCTGTGGAGATTGTGGTCATAAAAGGATGCTTTTCCGGTTTGGGAAGCCTGATAGTAGCGAAGCTGTTGGGAGAAGCTATCCCGGAAATCCGCTGGATACTTCCGGTGTTGTTGCTGGGCTTCGTAGCCTATGGTTTGAGTATCCATTTTTACATTTTGGCACAAAAGGAGCTGGGAGCGGCAAAAACCAGTGCCTATTATTCCATAGCACCTTTTTTGGGAGTGGCGTTCAGTGTGTTGCTGTTGGGGGAACATCCTCAGATGCGTTTTTATGTAGCACTGGCAATTATGGCAGTCAGTACATGGTTAATGGTAAAGGATACCATAGCATTACAGCACACCCATGAGCATCAGCATATCCATACCCATGAGCATCGTCATGGAAATATGGTACACAGCCATGAACATAGTCATGAGCATACCCATATGCATGTTCATGGTGAGGATTCCCAACAACATCTGCATGGTCATGAGGAGTTAGGTAACCATAATCATGCCCATTTTTCATAAAAGCAACCAATAGTTGCGGCAAAGTTGGTAGAAAAAAAGAGGTATGTTTGCAATACTCTTTTTGGAGGTGGACAGATGAGTCTTGCAGAAAATATAAAGCGATACAGAACGGATAGAAAAATGTCTCAAGAGGATTTTCAAAGACCAAGGAAAAAATCCAGAAAACGGGTTGTCATAGGAATTTTGATAGGTATCTTACTGATAATATTGTTTGCGGCAGCGTTGGTTGTACATCGGTATCCCCAGGTTCTGGACAGAATCCGGCAGGAATACCATATGGGACAGAATAAGAAAACGGTAAAGCTCAAGCATGACAATATTTATGAGGATGGTATTGACGGTCTGTTGGAGGATTTAGGAAAAGTAATTGATTTTCCCCAGCATATGATGCTAAAAAACAGTTTCAATCTGCATTTTGCACCGGACGGAACCATTTCGTCCATAGATACCATGTGGTACGGTTATGATGAACGCTATACCTATGTGGACAGTTATCTTATCAGCTATGACAGAAGTAAATCGGTCTATATCAGTGTTTGGTTTGGGGGCGGAACCGGAGATGTCTATGATGTGGAGAAGGATGTAAATGTTCTCTTTGAGGCATTGCGGGTGATTCCGGTGGAGGATGCAGTCAAAGACTGGGAAGAACCGGAATACGGAATCCTTTATAAGGGAGTCCGGGACTGGGGATATAATACCGAGGGAATCTATTACATTGATAAAGAGAAGCATATTGATATTCCTTCCGAAATTGTATATCAGGAAATCAAAGGTCCTACGGTGTCGGTTTTTTGTCCGAAGGACGAATCCATAATACCAAAACGTTACATCTATTGTGAACGTACGTCGGAAGAGGAGAATGTGCGATGAAGAAAAATTTTAAATTATGCATCTTGCTTTTGACCATAGCATTTCTTATCTGTGGCTGTGGAAAAACAACAAAGACTGAGGAAACAGCAGAAAAACAGAAAGATAATCACTATCTGGAAAATAAAAATCTGGAGGTGTTTGATGATACCGCTATTCAGAAAATGCTGGAACTTCCGGCAGTGGGTGAGGATGCTTATTATAAGCAGTTTCAGTCAGAGGATGCCTATGAAGAAAAAATAGACTTTGAAGGAATCAAAGCGGATGAACCTTATCAGGTACGCCTTCGGGATGCAGACCGCTACGGGGATTCCTGCAATCTTTTGATAGATGTGTTTATCCGCTCTTATATGAGTGCACAGGAGCAGCAGAAATATGACCCGAATGAGGATTACTTTCAGACTACGGTGGAGGTGCTTTCCTTCAATCTGCTGGCAGGGGACAGAAATGAGTTTGTTATGTTAGTGGATTTCAGAAAATATGTACCGGAGGAGGAAATCTCATGGTATCGTCAGGAACATTCGGAATGGGGGCAAGTGGTAACCACAAAAGACGGAACGTGGCTGTACGGAAACTGGGCAATTCACGGCAGGATGGCAAAGGATTATGTTTTTGAACTGGCAGGGGTGGCAGATGGAGGGCAGACCTTAGCTGCTTTTTATGAAAAATATCCGGAATATCAAAGCTTCTATGAGAATATTCCGGACATTCAACCTACGCCGTTAGAAGTGTGCAGAGCGAAGGTTGAAAATAAAAAACTGTTAGTAACCTATGACGATGGTGCAAACTGGAGAGAGGTTCCCATCAGCTGGGAGCTACTGACTGCAAGAGGGGATGAACGGGACGGAAAGTTCACATCGCTACAGGCAGGGAGCTATTATGTCTCAGAGGATTTGACAATTTTTCTCTATGGCGGAAGTACCTCTGTACCGTTTTCAGCTCTGGTCAGTACGGACGGCGGAAAAAATTTTACAAAGACAGTCATTTCTGACAGTATGGATGTGAGGGCGGAATTTGTTTCAGTACCGGAAAACAGTGGTGTAATATATGTTCTTTCCACCGGAGGAAGAACCATGTCGCAGGAAGGAAATCTTCTGTATAAAAGTACCGATGGAGGAAAAAGCTTTCTTCCGGTGGAGGGAATCCAAGAGCATATTCACTCCATTACCACAGATTTTTCCTTCGTGACGGAACAGAACGGCTTTGTCTGTGTGCGGTCTTCAGAAAAACCGTATATGCTGGTAACGGGGGATGGAGGAAGTACATGGACAGAAGCAGTTTTTGAAAATGTACCGGAATATTATGGAATGGCATATGCTCCGGTTTTAGAAGACGGTGTCTACACCTTGTATGTGGGAGAAGAAGCTTACTCTAAAGAAGAGGGCGGAAAATACCGTTTTGTCAGTCTGGATGAAGGACGGACGTGGGAACGGCAGAAATAAGGGTTGCAGTTTTGCGGTTTATCTACTAGAATATAAAATGTCAGAGTCATACTGATAATGGAACAGAAAAATTGTAGAAGGAGACAGACATGGTTGAGAGAGACTATGTGATGAGACTGATACATGAGATTATCCGAACACTGATTGCCTTGGTCTTCGGAAGAGATGTGGACGAAGAGACAGAGTTGATTGTCCGTGCAGAGTCCCGACAGTTATATGAGAGATTGAAGAGTCTCGTAGATGCCGGAGAGATAGAAGAGGCAGAGAATTGTCTGTGGGAGGCGGCTGAGAACGGAGAAATAGATTTTGAGACGGGACTTTTGTTTTATGAACATCTCAATGAGAAAAGTAATGATTTTTTAGAGGAACATCATTTTTCCAGAAAAGAAGTGGTGGAAGGTATCCGTTATTTGGCGGAATGTTATGGTTATGGAACCATGGCAGAATCCCTTCTGGAAGATGTGATAGAAGAATAGGAAGGAGATAAAATGAACGGTTTAGGTTATACACCGGTATGCAGCAGTAGTTGCCTGTCAAAAACATGCATTTTAGAGGTTGACGGGATTACTGCGTCCTTTTTTAGGTAGAATCGTTTGTTTTATCTGAGAAAACAGAAAGCAGTAACTCCCAAAGAACATATCCGGCGGATATGTTCTTTTTGTATGGAAATAAAAAATCAGCAAAAAAGGAGTTCATTGTATGAAGAAGAAATTAGAGAGAAATATAAAAATAGATTATGTGTCCCGGTTTCTGGCAAATTTTGATTTTTCCGGGGCCATATGGGTATTATATCTGGCTTACAAAGGGATGAATCTCTGGCAGATTGGAATTTTAGAAGGAATTTTCCATGTGGTCAGTTTTTTAAGTGAGGTTCCCTCCGGTGCGGCGGCAGATTTGTGGGGAAGAAAAAAAGTAATGATTTATGGAAGAGTGTGCAGCGTCTTGGCTTCTGTGATTATGTTATTTTCTTCGGAATTCTGGCAGTTTGCCGTAAGCTTTGTATTTATGGCATGGGGATATAATCTGGTATCCGGTTCCGAGGAGGCTTTGGTCTATGATAGTTTGAAACAAGTGGGAAAAGAAGAAAGGTTTTACGGGGTCAACAGCAGACTGGAGGTTATCATTGAGGTAGCACAGGGATTGGGAACCTTTGTAGGTGGAATTCTGGCAGAAATATCTTATGTCTGGTGCTATGGAGCAGCGATTTTTATAGGGAGTGTTTCCTTGTTTCCTTGCCTGATGCTTACAGAGCCGGAATTTCCCAAGAAAGAAAAACAGAGGTTGGATATGCATTTTCGGGAAAGCTTTCGAACCATCAAAGAGAATCCCAAGGTAACGGAAATTTTATTGTTTTATTCGTTGATATTTACCTTTTATGCCGGTATTTATTATTACGGGCAGCAGTATTTTTATGAAATGAATCTGAATAAAATAGAAATCAGCGTCATTATGCTCTTTGCCGGAGTATTTTCCTGTATGGGAGCTTTGGTCAGTGAGAAACTGGTAAAAAAATACGGGGAGAAAGTGAAGCATGGAGCCGCATGGGTAATTGG
>USPJ01000009.1 GCA_900556645.1 uncultured Lachnospiraceae bacterium | reverse complement strand
AAAAGAAAAGTATTAAATTCAGTACAATGGGGAAAATATCTTGTCAGAATGGGATTCATATGTTAGATTATTAGTAGAATGTTAAATAATTAACAATATACTGCGAAAAGATGATGTATTGAGATTAGGAGGAGCCTATGAGAGGAATTCAAACACCAGTATCAGAAATCAGACACCAAATTTTTACAGAAATCGCAAAAGCGGCCTATGAGTCGGATAATATCAATGATGCTATTGAGGCTATCCCATTTACGGTATGTCCGGGAGAAATCGCCACATACCGGGAAAGTATTTTCCATGAAAGAGCCATTGCGTCAGAGCGTGTGCGTCTTGCAATGGGTATGTCTTTAAGACCGGAGAACCGGGTAGTTCATTTGACCAGCGGATTAGAGGAGAGTAATATTGCGGAAAAATATTATGAGCCGCCTCTCATGCAGGTAATTCCATCTGCCTGTAACCTCTGCGAAGATAAAAAATATGAAGTTTCCAATATGTGTCAGGGATGTATTGCACACCCTTGTATGGAGGTTTGTCCGAAGGGAGCCATTTCCCATGTAAAAGGAAAAGCCTTTATCGACCAAGAAAAATGTATCAAATGCGGAAAGTGTAAATCTGTCTGCCCATACGATGCCATTGCCAAAAAAGAGAGACCTTGCTCTATGGCATGTGGTGTAGGAGCCATTGGAACAGATAAATACGGACGTGCGGAAATTGATGCAGAGAAATGTGTTTCCTGTGGTCAGTGTATGGTAAGCTGTCCATTCGGAGCCATTGCGGATAAATCTCAGATATTCCAGTTAATCCGTTGTATGAAAGAAGGCGGAAAGGTTATTGCTGAGGTGGCACCTGCCTTTGTGGGACAGTTCGGACCGGATGCAACACCAAGAAATGTCAAAGCAGCTTTGTTGGAGCTGGGATTTTCGGATGTTGTGGAGACCGCTTTAGGTGCGGATATCGGAGCTGTAGCGGAAGCTCACCACTATGCAAACCATGTGGCAACCGGAGAATTGCCGTTCCTGTTGACTTCCTGTTGTCCGTCTTGGGCAATGCTGGCAAAGACCCAGTTTCCGGATTTGATTGAGAGTGTATCTTCTGAGCTGACACCGATGGTAGCAACGGCACGAAGCATTAAGAAAGAACATCCGGATGCAAAGGTGGTGTTCATCGGACCTTGTGCGGCGAAGAAACTGGAAGCCAGCCGTCATGATGTACGAAGTGACGTAGACTTTGTCATTACCTTTGAAGAATTGAGCGGAATGTTCGAGGCAAAGGGTATTAATCCAAATGCAATCGAAGGAGACCGTTCTATGCATGATGCAACGGCAACCGGACGTGGATATGCGGTGGCAGGAGGTGTTGCGGAAGCAGTTACCAACTGTATTCATGAATATTATCCGGATGTGGAGGTTAAGATTGAGCATGCGGAGGGTCTGGCAGAGTGTAAGAAAGTTTTAATGCTTGCCAAAGCAGGTAAGAAAAACGGCTGCATGATTGAAGGAATGGGATGTCCGGGCGGTTGTGTAGCAGGAGCCGGAACCATTCTTCCGATTCCGAAGGCAAAGGTAGAGGTGGATAAGATGAAGAAAGCTTCCACACGCCAGATACCGCCGAAGGAATTGCGTGAGATAGAATTAGATTAATTTTCCATTGAGGAAAGGGGATAAAAGGAAGAAAAATGTAGAAAATACCAACAGGGAATGTATGAAAATTCCCAGGGAGGTGTTTTCGGATGTTAAACTTTTATTACCTGGACCCGGAAGGTTACAAGAATGCGAGATTCAGCATTACGAATCTAAACGGGATGACATATCGGGATGATTTGAAATTCGATATTACCAATCTGAATGGAATCACCGGAAGAGATGAGTTTCGATTCAGCATTACCAACTTGAACGGAATCACCAATCGCGATGATTTGAAGTTTGATATTACGAATTTGAACGGAATTACAAAATAAAATAAATCCCGACAGTTGAAGGAACGCCATGGATGTTATATAATAATTCATGGCGTTTTGTATGTGGATTGGAATTTAATAGAAGAACTGAAATTCCAATTTGATGAGAAAAGGAGATAGATTATGACAAAGGTAAGAACAAGATACGCACCAAGCCCAACAGGAAAAATGCACGTGGGAAATCTGCGGTCCGCACTGTATGAATTTTTGATTGCAAAGCATGCAGGCGGAGATTTTATGCTTCGTATAGAGGACACCGATCAGGAACGTTTTGTGGAGGGTGCCACAGAGATTATTTACCGCACCATGGCAACTGCGGGACTGCTCCATGATGAAGGACCGGATAAGGACGGAGGATACGGTCCGTATGTCCAGAGTGAGCGAATGAAAACCGGAATCTATATGGATTATGCAAAGGAACTGGTGGAAAAAGGTGAGGCTTACTATTGCTTCTGTGATAAGGAACGATTGGAATCCATAAGAACAGAAGTGGTGGAGGGAAAAGAGATTGTCATGTATGACAAGCACTGTCTGTCCCTGTCGAAAGAAGAAGTGGAGGCAAATCTGGCTGCCGGAAAACCTTTTGTAATCCGACAGAACATTCCAAATGAGGGAACCACCACCTTCCATGATGAGCTTTATGGAGATATTACAGTGGAAAATGCAGAACTGGATGACATGATTCTGATAAAATCCGACGGTTACCCGACCTATAATTTTGCCAATGTTGTGGATGACCACACCATGAACATTACTCATGTAGTAAGGGGAAATGAATATCTGTCCTCGGCACCGAAGTATCAGCGTCTTTATGATGCCTTCGGATGGGAATCACCGGTATATATTCATCTTCCGCTGATTACCGATGAAAATCACAAGAAACTCAGCAAACGAAGCGGACATGCTTCCTTTGAGGATTTGCTGGAGGGATTTTTGCCGGAAGCCATTGTAAATTACATTGCACTTTTGGGCTGGAGTCCTGAGGACAACCGGGAAATTTTTACATTGGATGAGTTGATTGCACAGTTTGATTATCACAGAATCAACAAATCTCCGGCAGTTTTTGATATTGTAAAGCTGCGTTGGATGAATGGAGAATACTTAAAGGCTATGGATTTTGATGCTTTTTATGAAAAAGCAGAGCCATATCTGAAAGAAGCCATTACCAAAGATTACGATTTAAGAAAAATTGCAGCTATGGTAAAAACCAGAATTGAGGTATTTCCTGATATTGCAGAGCATGTGGATTTCTTTGAGGCGGTACCGGAGTATGACATTTCCATGTATGCTCACAAAAAGATGAAAACCACACCGGAGACCTCTTTGGAGGTATTAAAAGAGATTCTTCCGCGGTTAGAACAGCAGGAGGATTACTCCAATGATGCACTGTATGCGATGCTGTGTGAATATGTAAAAGAAAAAGAATGTAAAAACGGTTATGTGATGTGGCCAATCCGTACGGCAGTTTCCGGAAAGCAGATGACACCGGGAGGAGCCACGGAGCTGATGGAGGTATTGGGAAAAGAAGAATCCCTTGCCAGAATCAAAGCTGCCATCGCAAAATTAGAAAGCGAAACAGCAGCATAACCTGAATAGGAATAAAAATGAAATCGTCTTTTAATAAATCACAATCTAAGGCAATTTCCCATAGAGAGGGACCGGCATTAATTCTTGCCGGTCCGGGAAGTGGGAAAACTCTTGTCATTACCCAGAGAGTTAAAAATTTAATCATAAAAGAACATGTAGCACCGGAAAAAATCCTTGTGATTACTTTTACGAAAGCAGCGGCACAGGAGATGAAGCTGCGGTTTGTAAAACTGATGGAGGGGAAAAGCTGTCCGGTTACTTTTGGTACCTTTCATGCCGTCTTTTTTTCTATATTGAAAAATGCCTATCATTACACGGCACAGAATATTATCCGGGAGGAGCAGAAATATCAGTTTTTGCGGGAAATCATAGGAAAAATGCAGTTGGAGTATGAGGATGAAGGAGAGTTTTTGGGAAATCTTCTCTCGGAAATCAGTCTGGTAAAAAATGAGGGAATCCCGGTGGAACACTACTATGCAAAAAGCTGCGGCGAAGAGATTTTCCGTAAGATTTTCCGGGAATATGACACAAAGATGCACAGGGCAAGGCTGATTGATTTTGATGATATGCTGGGTTATACCTACGAATTATTTCGGGAGCGTAGGGATATATTGGCACTTTGGCAGAAACAATTTTCCTATATTCTGATTGATGAGTTTCAAGACATTAATAAGCTGCAATATGAGATTGTGAAGATGCTGGCAAAGCCGGAGGATAATCTGTTTGTGGTGGGGGATGATGACCAATCCATCTACCGTTTTAGAGGGGCGAAGCCGGAAATTATGTTAAACTTTAAGAAAGACTATCCAAAAGTGGAAGAGATTCTATTGGATGTAAACTATCGTTCCGGCGGAAAAATCATTGAACGGGCAGGAAACTTGATTGCAAATAACCAGACAAGGTTTTCTAAGAAAATTCAAGCGGCAAAAGCAGAAGGGGAAGATGTGCATTTTCAGCTATGTAAAAACCAATGGGAAGAAAGTGAGGCAATCATTGCCGGAATCCGAAAACATCTGGAACAGGGAATTCCTTATGAAGAAATGGCAATACTTTACCGAACCAATACTCAGCCTCGGATTTTAGTGGAACAGCTTTTGAATCACAATATCCCTTTTTGGTCCAGAGATAAGATTCCAAATATCTATGAGCATTGGATGGCAAAGGATATTTTTACATATATGCAGATTGCTCAGGGAAGCCGGGAACGGGGAGATTTTCTGAAAATTATGAATCGTCCGAAACGTTATATCGGAAGAGACAGTCTGGAGGAGCCCTATGTTGCCTTTGATGTGTGGGAAGAATATTATAAGGAACAGCCATGGGTTGCGGAACGGATTGAGCGGTTGGAATATGATGTCAAAATGCTTTCCGGTATGAAACCTTATGCGGCTATGAACTATATCCGCCACGGAATCGGATATGATGATTTTGTTCGGGAGTATGCGGAATATCGCCATATCAAGGCGGAAGAACTGATAGAGATTTTGGATGAATTGCAGGAGGGTGCCAGAGAATACAATTCCTATGAGGCGTGGTTCTTACACATGCAGGAATACAAAGAAGAGTTGGAAGAAATGACAAAGAAAAATAGTGTCCAAAAGGAAGGGGTAACCCTTGCCACTCTACACAGTGCCAAGGGATTGGAGTATGAAGTGGTTTATATTGTAGATGTGAATGAAAAAATTATGCCATACAAAAAAGCCGTCCTCTCTCAAGAAATAGAAGAGGAACGGCGAATGTTCTACGTGGGCATGACCCGTGCAAAATCAAAATTATATTTGAGCTCCGTCAAAGAATACAACGGAAAAAATGTGGAGATATCCAGATTTATCAAAGAGGCTGGGATTTAATCCATAGCCTCATATTCTGCTTCGTCCAAAAGTTCGTCAAAACGGTCGGCAACGGCTTCGTATTCCTCATCGCTGTCGATGTTTTCCAGAGAAGGATTTCCCTCTTCATCTTCAAAATAGCGGTAGATGAAAACCTCTCCTTCTGCATTTTCGTTTCCGTCCTCATCCAGAGGAAGGAGAACAATATAGTTCTGTTCGTCTAATTCAAAAATTGTGAGAATGGCACATTCCACTTCGGAGCCATCGTCTAAAGACAGAGTTACCTGCATATCTGTTTCGTCATCCATTGGATTTTGGTTGTTTGTTCCCATAGTTATGTTTCCTTTCTTGATTAGATAATAGCCTGAATATATAAATCAGGACGTTCATTTAAGTCTATAAAATCTTTTTCGTCCAGTTGAATAACCGGACGGGTCAGCCGCTGGGTAATCATTATGATTTTACCGGTCTGTCCGTTGCTGAGCAATACGTCATTGTTGAGATAAGCATTTGCAATGTGTTCCAAAAAACAGAGGATAAACTTTGGTTTGTAGCGGTTTAGTCCCTCCAGTTCAAAGGAAGCAATTACTTCAAAAGGACAAAGTCCCCGACGATAGCTCCGGTTGGAAGTCATGGCATCATAGACATCTGCAATGGCAACGATACCTGCGGTGTCATCAATTTTTTTGGTGGTAAGACCCAAAGGATAGCCGGTGCCGTCACAGCGTTCATGATGCATTAATGCCGCATTTCGAACCCGGGGGTCTACTTTTTGGTCTTTCAGTAATTCATAGCCCAACCGTGGATGCTGTTTGACAATTTCGTATTCGGCTTTGGTAAGAGAGCCTCTTTTTTGGATAATTTCATTTGGAATCTTGCATTTTCCAATATCATGCATCAGACCTGCCAGAGTCAGATTATCCAGTTCTTCATCCGAATATTCCAGCCACATACCGAACATTCTGGCAATGATACCCACATTCAAGCTGTGGGCATAGGTGGAATCGTCAATCTGCCGCATATTGTGCAATTTATCAAACATGGAAATGGTGGTAGACTGTTTTCCGAAGAGACTGATAGCTTGGGAAATAAGCTCTGCCTGATCCACAGGATTAGTATGGTCAATAAGATTGTTTAAAGAAAATTTAATAAAATCTATTTTCTTCGTGTAATCATCTTTGAACTTTTTGAAATCACTGCTATTTTGAATCCGCTGGGAATAGGACAGATTTACGTTTTCTGTTCTTGCCATGTTTTCAATTGCCGCAGTGGGAATCATACCATCTACAATTTTGGCAGACGGAACACCATAATATTCCATGTGGACAATCATCTGATTGGTCAAAGAGATATCTTTGTTCACAATTAGCTGTCCCTGTTTTGACAAAACCCGCTCAGCGGTAATCATTCCCGGTTTTAGATCTTTCGTTTTAACTGTATGCATGCCTTACCTCGCTCTTTGAAATATCCTTTAAAAATATTTTAAAGCATGGCGGACAAAAGTCAAGAAATTTTATAAGGGTGTATACAAATCTAGGGAAAAAAGATATAATAATACAGACGAAAAAGTAAAGGCGGAAAGAGACATGAACATAAAGGTACAGGCAGGAAATTATGAAAAAATGGGAATTACAAAATGTGGAAATGATGTTATTTTTACATTTCAATGTCCGAGGGAAACTGCCTGTGCAATTTTATTGTTTGATAAAGTAGGAAAGAAGTTAAAAGCACGGGTTACAGTCCCGAAGGAATACTGCATCGGCTCGGTACGTTCTATACGGCTTCTGGATTTCTCCACGGAAGAATATGATTATTGTTATGAGATAGACGGGAAAAAGCAACGAGACCCTTATGGAGTACGGGTGATAGGACGCGAGATTTGGGCAGACAAAAAGCGGGATTTAGAATCCGAAGTCTTACTCAGTGGATTCCCGGAAGAGGAATTTGCGTGGGGAGAGGATAAGGCACCGGAGCTACCGGCACAGGAGATGATTATGTACAAGCTTCATGTCCGGGGCTTTTCCATGGAACGGTCGGGAAAGAAAAGGGGAACCTTTGCGGCGTTGGCTGACAGTGTAGAAGAATTAAAGGAACTGGGAATTACTTCCTTAGAAGTAATGCCGGTCTATGAATTTGAAGAGTGGATGGAGCCGGAGAAAATCAATTTCTGGGGGTATGCACCCAGCGACTATTTTGCGGTAAAGGCTTCCTATGCCTATACGGATAAGCCGGAATGTGAATTAAAGAAGCTGATTCAAAAGCTGCATAACCATAAGATGGAATTTATTATGGAAATGCATTTTGACAATAAAATAAATCCTAATTTAATTATTGAAGTATTGCGGTTCTGGTTGAAGGAATATCATGTGGATGGTTTCAAGTTATTGGGAGAAAAACTTCCGATTGAGGCGGTGGTAAAGGATCCGTATCTCAGCAGGACCAAGATTTTTTATGAGGGATTTCCCTATGAGCTGATTCAAAAAGAGAAATACGATAATCTCTATGTTTATAATGATGAATTTCTCTATCCTGCCAGAAAGATGCTGAATCATCTGGGAGGAGATATGACAGAATTTTTAGGGCAGATGCAAAAACAACAGGAAATCCAGCATTTTGTGAATTATATCAGCAACAATAACACTTTTACGCTGGCAGATGTGTTTTCTTATAACGAAAAACACAACAGTGCGAATGGAGAAGAGAATCTGGACGGAAACGATTGGAATTTCAGTTCCAATTATGGAATTGAGGGAAGAACCAGAAAAGCCTTTGTGAAAAGAATCAGGGAAAAGCAGATACGCAATGCATTGGCTGTGCTATATCTGGCACAGGGAATTCCATTATTGTGGAGTGGTGATGAAGTGGTCAATTCTCAAGAGGGAAATAATAACGCTTATTGTCAGGATAATAAAATCGGATGGATAAACTGGAAAAAGGGCAGGGAGCAGGAAAGGCTCCGTGAGTTTGTACGACAGATGATTGCTTTTCGGAAAGCACATCCTATATTATCCATGAAGGAGCCTTTTAGGAGAAATGATTACAAAAAACTGGGATATCCTGATTTATCCTATCACGGTGCAGAGGCTTGGATCTCCGATATCCGGGGAACCACAAGGTCTGTGGGCGTGATGTATACAGAGAACTATGCACAGGAGGAAACGCCAAAAGAAGCGGATACATTTCTCTATATCGGATATAATTTTTATATGGGAATGCAGAATTTTGCACTTCCGAAGCTGCCAAAGGGAAAGCATTGGTATCTGGTGATGAGTACGGAGGAGGAAGAACCTTTTCTGCCGGAACCGAAAAAGCTGGAGAAAAATTACTATGAGACCTTTGGACAGACGATTTGTATTTTACAAGGCAGGTAAATGAAATGAAAATGTGGCAGCATTTAAAGACCATCATGCACCATAAGAATCTGGTTCGTGCCGGATGCTTCAAAGTCGGTTTGTACCGACAGGGAATTATGCATGACTGGAGTAAGTACAGTCCCGTGGAATTTCTGGTGGGCTGTAAATATTATCAGGGAAATATGAGTCCCAATAATGCAGAGCGGAAGGATAAGGGTTATTCCTCCGCATGGCTGCATCACAAAGGAAGAAACAAGCACCATATGGAATACTGGATTGATTACAGTGTCAATAAGGATGAGGGAATCTGCGGAATGAAAATGCCGGTAAACTATGTGGTGGAAATGTTTATCGATCGGGTTTCCGCCTCGAAAAACTATCAGAAGGAGGCGTATACCGACCGGAGTCCGCTGGAATACTACGAGAATGGAAAGAATATACATATTCTTCATCCTGATACAAAAGAGCTTTTGGAAAAGCTTTTGTATATGCTGGCGGAAGAAGGGGAGGAAAAGACCTACGATTATATTAGACGAGAAGTCTTACACAATAAAAATAGTGAGAGAAGAGAGGAAAAGAAATGTTAAACGACAAGAAAGTACTTTATAGTGGAATGCAGGCAACAGGAACCCTGACTTTGGGAAATTATTTGGGAGCATTGAAAAACTGGGTAGAATTGACGGATGAATATGAATGTATCTATGGAGTTATGGATTTACATTCCCTGACTGTTCGTCAGGTGCCGGCGGATTTTCGTAAAAATGCCAGAGCTTTATATGCCCTTTATGTGGCGGCAGGCTTAGATCCGGAAAAGAACTGTATCTATTATCAGTCCCATGTGTCCGGTCATGCGGAGCTGGGTTGGATATTGGATTGCTTTACCTATATGGGAGAGTTGAACAGAATGACCCAGTTTAAGGATAAAGCTGCAAAACATGCAGATAATATCAACGCAGGTCTCTATACATATCCAGTATTGATGGCAGCAGATATCCTGTTATATCAGGCGGATGTTGTACCGGTGGGCGTGGATCAAAAGCAGCATTTGGAGATTACCAGAGATATTGCGGAGCGTTTTAACCATATTTACGGAGATGTGTTTACCATCCCGGAGCCATACATCGGTAAAAAGGGTGCAAAAATCATGAGCTTGCAGGAGCCAACTAAGAAAATGTCCAAGTCAGATGAGAATGTCAATGCGACGATTCTTCTGCTGGATGACACCGACACCATTATCCGTAAATTTAAACGTGCTGTTACGGATTCCGAGAGTGAAGTGCGGTATGCAGAGGAGAAACCGGGAATCAGCAATCTGATGGATATTTATAGTGCAGTAACCGGAAAGACCTATGAGGAAATTGAGAAAGAATTTGCCGGAAAAGGTTATGGAGATTTCAAACTGGCAGTGGGAGAAACTGTAGCTGACCATTTAAAACCATTGCAAAATCGTTATGAAGAGCTGATGAAGGACAAAGGATACATTGAAAGCATGATTAAAATGAATGATGAGAAAGCTGCTTACTATGCATCCAAAACCCTTCGTAAGGTTCAGAAAAAAGTGGGACTTACGGAGAGAATCAGATAAGATAAAAAAGGAAAGGTGAGAAGAACATGAGTAACATAAAAATTACAGAGCAGATTAAATATATTGGAGCAAATGATAAAACATTGGATTTGTTTGAAAGCCAGTATAAGATTCCCAACGGAGTTTCCTACAATTCCTATTTGATTTTAGATGAAAAGATTGCGGTTATGGATACGGTAGATACCAGAGCCACCGGAGAATGGCTTCGAAGAATGAATCTGGAGCTGGCAGGAAGAGAGCCGGATTATCTGGTGGTATCCCATATGGAGCCGGATCATGCGGCGAACATTCAGCTTCTGTCAGAGCGTTTTCCTCAGATGAAAATTGTGGCTAATGCCAAAACCGTACCGATGATGGGACAGTTTTTTACCATGGACTTTGCGGACCGGGTAGTGACGGTGGCAGAGGGAGACACCTTGGAATTGGGAAAACATACGTTACAATTTTTTATGGCACCGATGGTTCACTGGCCGGAGGTTATGGTTGCTTATGAGCAGTCCGAAAAAATTCTTTTCAGTGCAGACGGATTTGGAAAATTCGGAAGTCTGGATACCGAAGAGGAATGGCTTGGTGAGGCAAGAAGATATTTTATCAATATCGTTGGAAAATACGGAAATCCGGTACAAAATTTATTGAAAAAAGCAGCTACACTGGATATACAGATGATTGCACCGCTACACGGACCGATTCTGAAGGAAGATTTGGGCTATTATATCGGAAAATATCTGACATGGAGCAGCTATGAGCCGGAGGAGGAAGGAATCCTTTTGGCATACGCATCCATTCACGGAAATACCAGAATTGCAGCGGAGAAAATGGCAGGACTTTTGGAAGAAGCCGGAGCAAAAAAAGTGGTATTGATGGATTTGGCAAGGGACGATATGGCACAGGCAGTTGCCAATGCCTTCCGATTTGATAAGATGGTGCTTGCCAGCCCAACCTATGACGGCGGACTCTTCCCTTGTATGGAAGATTTCCTGCATCATTTGAAAGCCAAGAGCTACCAGAAGCGTACGGTGGCATTAATCGAAAACGGTTCCTGGGGACCGATGGCAGCAAAATGTATGCGTGGTATCTTAGGGGAAATGAAAGACATTACGGTTCTGGATGATGTGGTTACCATCAAATCCTCCATGAAACCGGAAAATGTAGCACAGATGCGTGAACTGGCAGAGAAGATTGTGTAGAAAAATATAAAATAAAAAGGTGTTTCGCTGTGTGTGAAACACCTTTTTATTTTTCCGTAGCGATTCGGGGGATATATTAAATATCCTCTGCGTGCTCCAGGAAATACGCCTCTGCCTCGGCATTCCACAATCCGTTGTTCTCTGCTACATATTTGGCAAGGGTTTTGTGGAATTCGTCACTGCCGCCAAAGGAGCTGACATCCGTTACAGGGAAGGATTTTCCGGAATATACAATCTTCTTGCCTCCCGGCATATTTGGAAGGTTCAGGATGGAATCGCATACCTGATCCAGTCCCATGATATGGGTGGCAATCTTGGATACGTTTACTACTTTATCTTCAATGAGAGCAATGGCGTCCTTCATATCCTGGGTATTGCTGCCGCTGGTTCCCACAAAATGAGTGGCATTGTAGTGGAGGTTATAAAAGTTAATGGTGGAGGCAAACTTAGAGTCCGCAGGTCCGGCAAAGAAATTCAGACATCCGTCAAATGCCAGCAGCTGTTCTGCCTGAGTTACCAAATTTTCCTTTGCCGCCATCAGGAAAATATCATCGAAGCCTTTACTCTCCGGTGTCAAAGGTTTCAGAGCGGATATCAAGTCGTCATCATCGGAGGTCAGCATATAGTGCAGCTCTACACCGAAGTCAGCCGCTTCTTCCACCGGGTACAGGCGTTTTGCCATATCCAGCTTTTCCTGTGTGCGTCCCGTTACCACCAGAGTTTTCGGGCGTTTTTGCGTGTTATGGATGGCGTAATCAATGGCGAGGAAGCCCATAGGACCCGTACCGCCTAAAATTGCCAGAGAACCGCCTTCTTTGATTCCCATGGTGTGGTCATAATCATTGCGGTCTCTCAGATGGAAGCTTGCCTTAAAACCTGCCACGATACAGGACAGAGGTTCCACCAAAGCACCTTCAAAGAAAGAGTCTCCGCGGTAAGGCAGAAGACATCCCTTTTCAATAGCTTCGTTCATAATCAGAGCATAGGTGGCTTCTCCACCCACATATGGGAAAGAATAACCCAGAGAAAAAGTGTCTGCACGACCCAGATTCGGCTGTGCCACAAATTTATCTCCCGGTTTGTAGAGATGTTCCCATTTCTTTCCTACCTTTTCAATGACGCCGCAGAACTCATGACCCATGATAACCGGGTTTTCTGCAAGGTTGTCCGGCAGCTTTTTGTGCTTTGCTCCCTGATTGGATACTTTATAGGTTGACATACAGAGACTGTCCGTGACAATGCGGGCAATCATCTCGTCATCCTGCATAGGAGGGAGAGGAAACTCTTCCAAACGTAAATCCTTTACACCATAAATTCG
>USPJ01000008.1 GCA_900556645.1 uncultured Lachnospiraceae bacterium | reverse complement strand
TAGTAAGGGAAGCTTCATCCGTAATTGTATATTTTGGCAGGAATTCCTCCACCCATTGGGCATGTTTGGCAATCTTATCATTGGAACGAATATCTTTTTTCTCTAAAATATATTCTTTTAAAAGCTCCAGTTCGGTTTTTAAACGGGCAGGGAGTACTGCAAGTCCCATAACTTCAATCAAGCCGATGTTTTCTTTTTTTATGTGATGATATTCGCTGTGAGGATGGTAAACTCCCAGTGGATATTCCTCTGTTGTAAGATTGTTGCGAAGGGCCAAATCCAATTCATACATGGAATCCCGATAACGGGCAATGGGGGTAATGGTATTGTGATTTTCCCCATTTGTATGGGCAAACAGGAAAGCCTCTTCATCGGTATAATTTCTCCAAATCTCTAAAATATGTGATGCCAGAGCGATTACACGTTGCTCATCGCTACACCAGAGCCGTAGGACGGAAAGCGGCCATTTTACAATGCCAATCTGCACATCTTCATAGCCCTTTACTGTAAATTCATATTCTACCGGAGCCTTTTCCATAGCAAAGGAGTAGCATCCCCCCTGAAAATGGTCATGGGTCAGAATAGAGCCGCCTACAATGGGAAGGTCGGCATTGGAGCCTAAAAAGTAATGTGGAAATTGTTTCACAAAGTCAAAGAGCCGACGGAAGGTGGCTGGTGTGATTTCCATAGGGGTATGCTGCTGATTGAATACGATGCAATGCTCATTATAGTAAACATAAGGGGAGTATTGAAGAGCATACCCGGTATTCCCTAAGGTAAGGGGAATAATCCGGTGGTTTTCTCTGGCAGGATGGTTCAATCTTCCGGCATATCCCTCGTTCTCCATACAGAGAAGGCATTTCGGATAATCCACAGAAGCAGCCGCTTTAGCGGCAGCGATGGCTTTCGGGTCCTTCTCCGGCTTGGAGAGGTTGATGGTGATATCAATGGTTCCGTACTCTGTATCCACCGTCCATTTCAAATCTTTGCAGACCCGATATCTGCGGATATAGTCGGAGTTTTGACTCAGTTCATAGTAATAATCCGTTGCCACTTTAGGAGAACTGTCGTACTTTTCCCAAAAAGTTTTTTGTACCTGTGCTGGTCGTGGCATAAGACAGTTCATCAGCTTGGTGTCAAACAGGTCCCGGGATACGGTATTGTCTTCCACCAGTCCATGGGAAACAGCGTAGGTTAAAAGTTTTTCCAAAATGGTTTCTAACTGCCATGGCTCAGAGGGTTCCTCCGGTTCTGCGTAAGAATCCAGATTTAAAACATCTAAGATAAGATTTGTGGTGTAGATACGTTCTTCCGGTGGGGTAAGGCCTGTCCTTATGCCGTAGAGAACCAGTTGTTGGATTGCTTGATGAATCATATTAGCTCCTTCCTTAGAAAATACGTCTGACGCCGTCGCCAATCTCTGCTATATAAAAGTCAGCGGCATAACCAATTTTGTCCAGATATATATTTCCCACATTCTTCATAAAATTTCCTTCACAGCCGTTTTTTACAATACTGACGGTGCAGCCGCCAAAACCGGCTCCGGTCATGCGGGAGCCAATGACGCCCTCCTGTGCAAGGGCAGCCTCCACAAGGGTATCCAGTTCCATGCCGGTTACCTCAAAGTCATCCCGCAGAGAATTGTGGGAAGCCACCATAAGCTCACCGAATTTTTCCAGATTTCCCTCCTGCAAAACCTTTACAGCCTCTACGGTTCGCAGATTTTCGGAAACCGCATGTTTGGCACGTTTTTTCCAATTTTTGTCACGGATGGCAGTCTGATAGAGGTCAAATTGTTCCCGGGTAAGGTCACCCAGAGAATCAATTCCCACCACCTCCTGAATCTGGGCCAAAGCCGCAGAACATTCCCGACGGCGTTCATTGTATAGAGAATCACACAGTCCCCGCTTTTTGTTGCTGCAGGAAATAATGATTTTAGCGTCCTCTAAAAGTACCGGAACATATTCGTATTGAAGGGTATTGGTATCTAAAAAGATAGCATGATCTTTTTTGCCCATGGCAATGGAGAACTGATCCATAATGCCGCAGGCTACATGGTTGTAGTGATTTTCCGAATATTGGCTAAGCTTTGCCATATCCGTAAGACTCAGTCCAAACCCGAAGAAGTCGTTCAGAAAAAAGGCGGTTCCCACTTCAATAGAAGCAGAGGAGGACAGACCGGAGCTGTTGGGAATCGTTCCGTATACCAAAAGGTCAAAGCCTTGGGGTACCGTGTAGCCGTTCTGTTCCAAAGTCCAGATAATTCCCATGGGATAGTTGACCCAGTGATTATCCTGCTGAATGGAAATATCCTCAAGAGACCGCTCTGAAATGCCTAAAGTTTTAAAATTTTCGGAATAGAAACGCATCTGACGGTCCTGACGTTTCCGAACCAGAAAATAAGTGCCGATGGTAAGGGCACAGGGAAATACGTGACCGCCGTTATAATCGGTGTGTTCGCCAATCAGATTGACTCTACCGGGAGAGAAGTAACAGCGGATATCTCCGCCCTCTCCAAAAGTATCATAAAAAATAGTAGTTAGTTGTTCTATCAAAACAAACCCTTCCTTTCTTGAAATAACACCATAAGATTGAATCAAAAATAGCACGTGAAAAAGATAGGTGTCAACTGTCTGCCGTGAAAAACCAAAAATTGTGCAATTATTACTAAAAGACCTTTGGTAAAAAGTAATAAAAAATGGAAACTAATTTTATGAAAATAGTTTCTTGTGAGAAAAACAAGAACATGGTACCATACAGGAAACTATATATTAAAAATGAGTTTCCAAATTTGAAAGTCAGGAGGAGAATCATGGAGTTACGGGAGAAGATTTTACTGGGGACATTACAGGCCTTCAATAAAAAAGGATTGAAGTTTACCATGGATGACATCTGCGGTATTTTGGGAATCAGTAAAAAAACCATTTATACGGTATTTAGGGATAAGGAAGAATTGTTTCTGGCAATGGTAGATTATCTCTTTGATACCATTAAGGAAAGCGAGCAAAAGGTTGTAAATGACGAGAGTCTGACTACGGTGGAGAAAATACACGGAATTCTGGGAGTACTGCCAGAGGGCTATCGGGAGGTAAATTTCCAACAGCTATATCTGCTGAAGGATAAGTATCCCAATATTTACAAACAGGTAGAGAAGCGTTTGGAGACAGGCTGGGAAACTACCATCGCACTTTTGGAACAGGGCATGGAAGAGGGAGTGATACAGCCGATTAAGATACCGATTCTAAAGATGATGATGGAAGCAACATTGGAACAGTTCTTCCAGAGAGATATTCTGATACGCAACAATATCTCCTATGCGGAGGCATTGGACGAAGTGGTAAATATTTTGATGAACGGAATTGTTTTAACAGAAAAAGCGAGGTAAAGATATGAAAGAAAGGTCCAGAGAGATTTTTGGGAATCAGATGCCGGAAAGTGTCTGCCGGAAAGCACAGAAGTCCAAGAGAAAATACCAGAAAAAATTCGGTGAGGACAGTAAGGTGAATTATCCGGTGTACGTCTATCGGAATCAACATATTGGAGATATTCTGGGAGTGCAGGACATTCGTCTGGAACAGAAGAAGGAGGAAGGGGAAGAATTTGACAGAGAAAAAGGAATCATTGTGGGAAATATCCGTATGGGATTCGGCCATTATCGAATCTCTATGGCGATTGCCTCGGCGGCTCACGCCATGGGATATACTCCTTATTGGATGGATTTGAATTCCTATGAGCAGACCGTCTGCACGAAAGTTATCAGTGAACAGAACCGCCTCTATTCCATGGGTTCAAGAATGTCGGGAAAGAGTAAGATTTTTAACAAGGTGGTCTGGGAGCCTTTGAATTATGAAGGTTTCCGTAAACTGTCCTACAATGCTTCGGACCAGAAAAATGCAGAGCTGATGGCACCGGTGTATCGGAATATACCAAAAGAGATTCCGGTGGTTGCCACCCATGTGTGGCCGGCACAGGCAGCAGTCCATGCGGGGATGGAGTATGTGGTAAATGCCATACCGGACAACTGGCCAATGGCGTTGCATCTGGCAGAGGGAAGTATCCACACGGTTCAGACCCACTATGCGTATCAGGGCTACCGTATCTTAAACGGTATGAAGAAAAAAGAGGTTTTGAAGCCTATGCCGGAAAAGGATTTGGTCTACACCGGACATTATATCGACCATGAACTGGTAACCAATATCCCAGCAGATTGTGAATCAAGGAGAAAGAGAAAAGAAGAGAAAAAGCCGATGCGTTTTCTTTTGACTGTGGGAGGAGCGGGAGCACAAAAAGAAATCTTTGCAGAAATCATTCGCTACCTTCTTCCGGCTATCAGAGAAAAAAAGGCAGCACTTTATATCAATGTGGGAGATTACCGGAATGTGTGGGAAGAATTGGCGGGAGAGATAGCAGGCTTAAGAGGACTGGCAGAGGAACATTTGAATGATTGGAAAGAAACCAAAAGCTTTGCAGAAGGAGCTTTGAAAAAGGACATTAGCGGGATTCATGTTTTCTGGCATGAAAATATTTTTGAAGCAGTGTATTGTACGAATCTGTTGATGAGAAGTTGCGATGTGCTTGTGACAAAACCCAGCGAGCTGGCATTTTATCCGGTTCCAAAGCTGTTTATTCAGCGGGTTGGAGGACATGAGCAATGGGGAGCCATTCATTCCGCAGAGCTGGGAGAAGGAACCTTGGAATGTGAGGACATTCCACACACACTGCAAATGTTGAAACTTTTTATGGAGGATGAACACTATCTTACGGATATGTGTGACAATATTGTAGCTAATAAAGAGGCAGGTATCTATGACGGTGCTTATAAGGTGGTAGAGCTTGCCATGCAGAAGAAATAGTTCGGAAAGGGGTTTTTATGAAACTTACAGCAAAAGAAAAAGCATCTTACGGTCTGGGAGCAGTGGGAAAAGACATGGTATATATGCTCTCGGCAAGTTACATTTTATATTATTATCAGGATATTTTAGGGGTAAAGGCACTTGCCATGGGTGTCATATTGATGGCAGCCCGTGTGTTTGATGCCTTCAATGACCCAATCATGGGAATTTTGGTGGCAAAAACCAGAACCCGCTGGGGAAAATTCCGTCCATGGCTGTTTGTAGGAACCTTACTAAATGCTGTTATACTGGTACTGTTGTTTGCGGCACCGCCTGCCCTGAGTGGAAATGGTTTGATTGCCTATGCAGCAATTACCTATGTACTGTGGGGTGTCACTTACACCATGATGGATATTCCTTTCTGGTCCATGATTCCGGCATTTACAGAAGGCGGTAAGGAAAGAGAGGGATTGTCTACGCTAGCCCGTTCCTGTGCCGGTGTAGGTTCTGCGATTGTTACCATTATCACTATGAAATGTGTTTACTTTATGGGACAGGGAAATGAGCGGATAGGTTTTAAATGGTTCAGTCTGGTCATTGCCGTTATTTTTGTGATTGCCATTACAATTACCTGTCTGAGCATTAAGGAAAAATCCACAGTGGATGTGGAGGCACCTTCCGTAGGTCAGATGTTCCGTGCATTGTTCCAGAATGATCAGGCGGTAGCAGTAGTTATGATTATTGTACTTATAAACTGTTCCCTTTATATTACCTCCAATCTGGTTATTTACTTCTTTAAATATGATTTTGGTGGAAGCCAGTGGTATAATAGCTATACGTTATTCAATATTTTTGGGGGAGCAATGCAGATTCTGTCGATGATGATATTTTATCCGCTATTGCGTAAATTCATGGACAGCATCCGTATCTTCTATGTCAGCATTGTAATGGCAGTTATCGGATATGGCATTCTGCTGGGATTGATGGTTACAGGAGAAAAGAATATAATCCTTCTGTTTGTTCCGGGCTTTTTCATCTTTGCAGCATTCGGAATAGTGACTGTTTTGACAACCGTATTTTTGGCGAATACCGTAGATTATGGAGAAGTAAAAAACGGACGACGGGATGAAAGTGTGATTTTCTCCATGCAGACCTTTGTAGTAAAACTTGCCTCCGGTGTGGCAGCCATGGTAGCATCCGTTTGCCTTACCATATTCAATCTCAGTAATGATACCAGTCAAGCAGCAGAGGCGGCAGTTGCAGGAAGCTCTGTTATGGGACTTCGTTTAACCATGACCGTAATTCCGATTATCGGATTCTTAGTAGCAGTATTCCTCTTTCATAAAAAATATCTGCTGACAGAGAAAAAGATAGAAGAGATTAATGGAGAGTTGAAGAAGAGACACAGCATTCAGGAGTGAGGGGAAAATTATGATTTTAAGAGATAAGGAAAGTTTCCTATGTAGTACAAAACATACCTCTTATTGCTTTCGGGTTATGGAGACCGGGCATTTGGAGCATCTCTATTATGGAAGGAAAATCACAGCAAACACGCAGGAGGAACTGAGTGCCTGCGTGGAGCCTCATGTTTTTCCTTTGGGAAACAGCATTGCATATAATCAAAATCAGAAAAAATTTTCTCTGGAGGATGTCCGTCTGGAAATGTCCTCCTATGGAAAAGGGGATATCAGAGAGCCTTTGATAGAGGTGGTTCACAGCGATGGCAGCATAACCTCTGACTTTCTCTTTGAAAAGGCAGAAATCACAAAGGGAAAGGAAGAATTTGAAACCCTTCCCGGTTCCTATGGGACGGAGGATGAGGTAGAGCATCTTTTGGTGACCCTGCGAGATAAGCAGTATGACTTGAAACTGGAGCTTCATTATTACATTTACGAAGATTGTGATGTGATTACCCGATGTACCAAGCTGTATAATGAAGGGAAAGAGCCGGTGGAATTAAAACGTCTGATGAGTATGCAGCTAGACTTTGATACACCGGATTATGTCTTTACTACTTTTCATGGAGCATGGGCAAGGGAAATGGAGAAAACCAGTTGCCGGATGACCGGGGGAAAGCTGGTAAATTCCTCTTATACCGGAACCTCCTCCAGCCGTTCCAATCCCTTTGTTATGTTAGAAAAGGAAACAACCACGGAGGATTATGGGGACTGTTATGGATTTAATCTGATATATAGCGGAAATCATTATGAGGCAGTAGAGGTTCACAGTGGCGGAAAAACCAGAATTGTGTCGGGAATCAATCCTCAATCCTTTTCTTTTCGGATAGAACCGGGAGAGAGCTTTGAAGCTCCGGAGGCAGTCATGTCCTACTCTGAAAAAGGCTGTAATGGCATGAGCCGGAATATGCATCGGTTTGTCCGGGAGCATATCGTGCGGGGTGTCTGGAAGGAACGACTGCGTCCCGTTCTTTTAAATAGCTGGGAGGCATCTTATTTTGACATCAATGAAAAGAAACTGCTGTCTCTGGCTAAGGCGGGAAAAGATGCCGGAGTAGAGTTGTTTGTCATGGATGACGGCTGGTTTGGAAACAGAGAGGATGATACACAGTCTTTGGGAGATTGGGAAGAAAATCAAAAAAAACTGCCCCATGGTCTGTCCGGGTTGTGCCAAAAGATAAAAGCTCTGGGTTTGGATTTTGGAATCTGGGTAGAGCCGGAGATGGTGAATGTCAAAAGCAGGCTCTATGAAGAACATCCTCAATGGGTGATGCAGATTCCGGGAAAACCCCACTCCGAGGGCAGAAACCAGAGAATTTTGGATATGGGGCAGGTGGAGGTTCAGGACTATATCATTGAGACCATGAGCAGAGTATTTTCATCCGCAGATATTTCTTATGTAAAATGGGATATGAACCGTATTGTTTCGGATTATTATTCTATGGCACTTCCACCGGAGCGTCAGGGAGAGGTGGCACACCGGTATGTGATGGGACTGTACCGTTGTATGAAAACCTTAACCCAACGGTTTCCTGATATTCTGTTTGAAGGGTGTTCCGCAGGAGGAAATCGTTTTGACTTAGGAATCCTGTGCTATTTTCCGCAGATATGGGCCAGCGATAACACAGATGCCCTATGCCGTGTGGATATTCAAAACGGATACAGCTATGGGTATCCTATGTCGGTGGTATCAGCCCATGTGTCTGCATGTCCCAATCATCAGACCCTTCGGAATACCCCGCTGGAAACAAGATTCCATGTGGCATGTTTTGGTGTGCTGGGATATGAATGTAATTTTTCAGATATGAAAAAAGAAGAGTTGGAAGAAATCAAGGCACAGATTCAGCTCTATAAGGAGTGGAGGGAAGTCCTGCAAAAAGGCGAATTTTACCGGGGAAGAAACGGTAATGTCATAGAGTGGACCTGTGTATCACCGAATCGGAAGAAAGCTGTGGGCTTTCTGATGCAGAGGCTGACAAAAGCCAATGCCCAATGGGAATATTACAAACCAAAGGGATTGTGTGAGGAATACCGATACCATTTTTACAATCGAAAAGGAAAATATAATATCAAAGAATTTGGAGATTTAATCAATACCCAATCTCCGGTACACATTCGGCAGGATTCTCTGGCTCATAATCTGGTTGCGAAATTTGTAAAGCTGGAAGGCGAGACGGAAGATTGTTATGCTTACGGTGATACGCTGATGTATAGCGGTGTCCATTTGAAACCGGCATTTGGCGGTACCGGATATAACGAAGAGGTCCGGTATTTCCCGGATTTTGCATCCCGTATCTATTTCATGGAAGCTGAGTAATGAGAGCCCCTAAAAGGGGGTTCTTTTTTTGTCTTTTTTTCGTAGACTGATAAAAAAAGGAAGACAGAAAAATGTATAACGGAAAATTAGAGAATCTTTTGAATCTGGCGTTAAATGCCACGGAGGAGGAACGGGAAAAATCGGCAGAGTTGAATGTTGGATATCAGCAGGCCACCAATACATGGGAGCTGATTGTAAAATATAACGGAAATATACAGAGACTGGAGGAAATGGGCGACGGAATCACGGTGGAAGAGCTGACAAACGAATATGCCATTTTAAACGTGCCGGAACCACTGATTGATGCGGTGGCACAACAGGTTGAGGTGGAGTATGTGGAAAAACCGAAAAACCTTTTTTTCTCTCTGTTGGATGGGGTAAGAGAGTCCTGTATCCTTCCGGTACAGAGGGAGCCGCTGGCGTTGACCGGACGAGGGGTGATTACCGCGGTAATCGATTCAGGAATTGACTATTTTCATAGGGACTTCAGAAACCGCGACGGCAGCACACGGATTCTGGATATCTGGGATCAAACGCTGACAGCCGGAGAGGGAGAACGAATCCCGGAGGGATTTCGCAGAGGCGTGGAGTACACGAGAGAGGAAATAAACCGGGCGTTAGATGCCGGAAGCAGGGAGGAGGGATTAAGGATTGTCAGAAGCCGGGACACCAGTGGTCACGGGACCCATGTAGCAGGAATTGCGGCAGGAAATGGAAACGAATCTAACGGCAGATATCAGGGGGTTGCACCGGAAAGTGACCTTTTAATTGTAAAACTGGGTTATCCGGGGGAGCGTTCCTTTCCACGGACCACGGAGCTGATGACGGCACTGGACTATGTGCTGCGAAAATCCATTTCCTATGGAAAACCGGTAGCTGTCAACATCAGTATCGGAAATACTTACGGTGCCCACAGCGGAACAGCATTATTGGAAACCTTTATGAGTGATATTTCCAATTATGGAAAAAGTGTTATCTGTGTGGGAAGCGGAAACGAAGGTGCGGCACGTGGACACACCCGGGGAAGTCTGGTAGTGGGTATGCGAAAAGAGGTGGAGTTGGCGGTGGCACCTTATGAAACTACCCTCAGTCTGCAAATCTGGAAAAGCTATGTGGATGACTTTGATATTGCACTGATTTCACCGTCAGGCAAACGAGTGGGTCCGTTGCAAAAGATTTTGGGAACACAGCGTTTTACGCTGGATGATACGGAGATATTACTCTATTACGGAGAACCTAGTCCTTACAGCGAATTTCAGGAAATCTATATTACCTTTCTTCCGGTTAGGACTTATATCAACAGCGGTGTCTGGCGGGTAGAACTGTTTCCACGGAGGATTGTGTTAGGGATTTATAATATGTGGCTGCCAAGCGAGACAATTCTGAGTGTGGGAACGGGTTTTCTCTATCCCACGGAGGAGACCACCCTTACCATTCCGTCCACCGCAGCACGGGTCATTACGGTGGGAGCATATGATGCAAGATTAAAACAGCTGGCTGATTTTTCGGGACGGGGATTTACCCGGCAGACCAATCAGATAAAGCCGGATATTGCTGCTCCCGGTGTGGATATCACTTCCTGTGCGGTGGGAGGTGGTTATGTGACTGCCTCGGGAACCTCCATGGCAACGCCTTTTGTGACGGGAAGTGCGGCACTTTTGATGGAATGGGGAATTGTCAATGGAAATGATTTGTTCCTTTACGGAGAGAAAGTAAAGGCATACCTGATGCACGGTGCCGGGCATATTGCAGCGGTCCAGGAGTATCCAAATCCAGAACTGGGCTGGGGAACACTTTGCGTGAGGGATAGCTTGCCGGTGTGAAAATGTTATTATCAAAAAATGTGGCATAATAAATTAGAGAATGCTATACTAATAGCAGAAAATCAAATTATAAAATGAATTTGAAAGAGAGGTGCTGTATGGATAACGACAAGATAAAAGAAGTTGTAACTTTGTTTGTGGAAGAAGCGAAAAAAGTATACGGAGTAAAGTTACATGATGTTATTTTATATGGCTCTTGTGCCAGAGGGGATTTTTCGCAGGATAGCGATATTGATATTCTGGTTTTGTTAGATGTTCCTCGAGACTTAATCAGTCAGGAGCAGAAGAAAATATTTTCTGTTTCTGATAAGCTTGATTTAGAATATGACGTGGTATTAACTCCAATATTTCAAAGTTATCAGGTGTATCAGCAATATTTAAATGTATCTCGTTTTTATCAAAATGTAGAGAAAGAGGGTGTTAGGATTGCCTGAGAATTTTGATATGCAGAGAGATTACGCAACATATCGTTTAGAAAGAGCCAGAGAGGATTTAAAGGCTGCTCGCCTTTTGTTTCAAAATGACAATTATCGAGTTGCCAATAATCGTGCATATTATGCTATGTTTCATTCTATGAGAGCAGTGCTTGTATTTGATAATTTTGATTCCAGTAAACATAGCGGGGTCATAGCAGAATTTAGAAGAAAATATATTAAAGAAGGAATATTTTCCAAAGAAATGTCTCAGATGATAGGTTCTGCGTTTATTATCAGAAATGCTTCGGATTATGATGATATGTTTGTGGCCAGTAAAAATGATACACAGGAACAAATAGAGAATGCTGAGTATGTGTTGAACAAAGTAGAGGAATACATTGCTAACATCAAAGAAGAAAAATTTTCATAACTGCTAGATGAATAAGAAGAACAACTGTCACTCGAATGAGTGGCAGTTTTTTCTTCCATTTCTGGTACTTTCTGGGTTTTACAATTTTTTCACAAGACTTTTACATTATCATGATAGCATGGAGCGAAAAATCTTTCTACAATGGGAGCAGAAACAGAAAGAGGAAAGGAGAAAGCTACATGCCATCTACATATGCACATTACAGGATGGGGCAGGAGGTAAAGGAAAAATTACGGGGAGAAGAACGGAGGATAATAGCCGCACATTCGGAACTGTATCTGATTGGGCTTCATGGACCGGACATTTTTTTCTACTATAAACCCTTAAGAATCCATCCGGTAAACCAAATCGGATATGGAACCCACGGCAGAGCCGGGGCAGAATTTTTTGAGAGAGCGGCACAGGTAATCGAAAAACACAAGGATACAGAGGAGCGAGAAGCATATCTTGCATATGTTTACGGAGTAATTTGTCACTTTGCATTGGATGTTACCTGTCACGGATACATAGACCGCAGGATAGAGGAAAGCGGTATTACCCATACGGAGATTGAGGTGGAGTTTGACCGGGAGCTGATGTTGATGGATGGATTAGATCCGCTGCGGCAGGAGTTGACCGGACATATCGTACCATCTTTGGAAAATGCAAAAGTCATAAAGGAATTTTACCCGGCGGCTACGGTGGAGCAAGTGCAGGAATCCTTGGAGAGTATGATTTTTCACAACCACTTGTTAATTACACCTTCAAAGGGAAAACGCTGGCTTGTTTGTGCGTTGTTAAAAGCTACGGGGAATTATAAAGAGATGCATGGACTGATGGTAAATTATGAGAAAAACCCAGACTGTGAAATGAGTACGAAGAATCTGTCGGGGCTGTATCAGAATGCAAAGGAACTGGCAATCCGACTGATTTTGGAGTATGGAGATTATTTGGAAAACAAGAAACCTTTAGATGAGATATACCGGTATACCTTTGGAACAAAGGAGCCGGAGAAAGAGGAAAAAGCAGGATGAAATTTAAATTGACGAAAAGTGAAAAAAACTGGATTTTATATGATGTGGGAAATTCGGCGTTTGTATTGCTGATATCCACAATCATGCCGATTTATTTTAACTATCTGGCAGGCAATGCGGGACTGTCCTCCGTGGAGTATTTGGCTTACTGGGGATATGCGGCCTCTGCGGCAACCCTGATTATGCTTCTTCTGGGACCGGTATTCGGAACGCTGGCAGATACAAAGGGTTACAAAAAGCCGATTTTTACCACCTTTATCGTGGTGGGAGCCATAGGCTGTATCAGTCTGGGACTGGCAAAACAATGGGTGCTGTTTCTGGTAATTTTTGTTATTGCCAAAGTGGGCTTTTCCGGCAGCTTGATTTTTTACGATTCCATGCTGTCCGATGTAACAACAGAAGAGAGGATGGATGATGTGTCCTCCCAAGGCTTTGCGTGGGGGTACATAGGAAGCTGTATTCCTTTTGTCATATGTCTGGGATTGGTTCTGGGGGCAGAGAGTATCGGTCTGTCCATGGAGAGTGCCATGGCAATTGCCTTTGGAATCATTGCGGCATGGTGGCTGGTGTTTTCTATGCCGTTGATAAAAAACTATCAGCAAAAATATTATGTGGAGAAAAGAAAACATGCTGTGGCAGACAGCTTCAAACGTTTGGGAGAGACCTTTAAAAGTATCAGGAAAGAAAAGAAAATCTTCCTGTTTCTGCTGGCATTTTTCTTCTACATTGACGGAGTGTATACCATTATCGATATGGCAACAGCCTATGGCTCCGCTTTGGGATTGGACAGTACCGGTCTGTTGCTGGCATTGCTGGTAACTCAGATAGTGGCGTTCCCTTTTGCGATTCTGTTTGGGAGATTGGCACAGAAATATGAAACAGCCAAGCTGATAATGCTCTGTATTTTTGCCTATCTGGGAATTGCAGTTTACGCAGTCTTTTTAAAGACACAGTTTCAGTTCTGGATACTGGCAATCTTCGTAGGAATGTTTCAGGGAGGAATACAGGCATTGTCCCGCTCCTACTTTACCAAAATTATTCCGGCAGAGCAGTCGGGAGAATATTTTGGCTTGATGGACATCTGCGGAAAGGGAGCTTCCTTTATGGGAACTGCCATTGTCAGCGGAGTATCCCAGTTAACCGGAGATATTAATAAAGGTGTGGGGATGATTGCAGTACTTTTTGTCATAGGGGCAATATGCTTTCGTATGGCAGTCAAAGAGGGGAACCCGGAGGAAGGAAACACTCCGGCTTCTG
>USPJ01000007.1 GCA_900556645.1 uncultured Lachnospiraceae bacterium | reverse complement strand
GTGTATGGAATTGAAGCCGGAGGAGTATCTGATTAAACCGGTGAGTAGTGCAAAATTGTTAAAAAAGCTGTCGGAGTTTTTTGAAAAAAATAAATAAGACCGTATAATTAGACCAATAAAGGACATATTAGTACTATCACAGAAAAGGAGATAGTGTTGATATGAAAAAATTCAAAAAAATCATGCTCGGCACCATGCTGATTATGGCGTTGGGAACATTTACAGCCTGTGGTACTAACAATAATAATGGAAATGATACAAACGATACACAGGGAACAACTGACAACAACACCAATGGCAATGATGCAATAGACAATGCCGGCGATGCAGTAAAAGATGTAGGCGACGGTGTAGTAAATGGTGTTGAGGATGTCGGAAACGGTGTTGTGGATGGTGTTGAAAATGTTGGCGAAGGAATAAAGGATGCCGCAGAAGAGGTAACCGGAACAGACAACAACAATAATAATAACAATAACACCACAGATACCAATGGAGCAGGTACACAGCAGAATAACACAACGAATACAAATCGGTAAAAAAACGGGGCATACCGCAATGCGGCAGCCCCGTTTTTGATGGTGTTTTTTATTCATCAATACTGTAGTTTGGTGCTTCTTTGGTAATATGAATGTCATGTGGATGACTTTCTTTTAAGGAAGCGGCGGAGATTTTTACAAATCTTCCGGTTTCTTTTAAGGTTTCGATATCAGGAGCTCCACAGTAGCCCATACCGGAACGAAGACCACCGATTAACTGGAATACGGTATCTTCCACAGTTCCCTTGTAAGCCACACGACCTTCTACACCTTCCGGTACCAGCTTCTTGGCATCTTCCTGAAAATAACGGTCTTTAGAGCCGTTTTCCATAGCGGCAAGGGAGCCCATGCCACGGTATACCTTATATTTTCTTCCCTGATACAGTTCAAAGGTTCCCGGACTTTCGTCACAGCCTGCAAAGATACTTCCCATCATACAGACATTGGCACCGGCAGCAATGGCTTTTGTCATGTCACCGGAGTATTTGATACCACCGTCTGCGATAATCGGAATACCATATTCTTTTGCCACTGCATAGCTGTCCATGATAGCAGTAATCTGTGGAACACCGATACCTGCAACCACACGGGTGGTACAGATGGAACCCGGTCCGATACCGATTTTGACAGCGTCAGCACCTGCTTCGATTAATGCCTTTACCGCTTCTCCTGTGGCAACATTTCCGGCAATGACCTGTAAATCAGGATAAGCAGTTTTAATCTCTTTTACGGTGTTGATGATATTTTTGGAATGTCCGTGGGCGGAATCTACAACGATAACATCCACGTGAGCCTTCACCAATGCGTCTACACGTTCCATGGTATTGGCAGTTACACCTACCGCAGCACCGCACAGCAGTCTTCCCTGAGCATCCTTTGCGGAAAGAGGGTATTTAATCTGCTTCTCAATATCCTTGATAGTAATTAATCCTTTTAAGTTGTTGTCTTTGTCTACAATTGGTAATTTTTCTTTTCTGGCTTTTGCAAGAATTGCCTTTGCCTCGTCCAATGTGATGCCTTCCTGTGCGGTAATCAAACCTTCGGAAGTCATGGACTCTTTGATTTTCTTAGAAAAGTCTGTCTCGAATTTTAAATCACGGTTGGTAATGATACCTACTAATTTTGTTCCCTCTGTAATCGGAACACCGGAAATACGGAATTTTGCCATCAAATCGTCCGCATCCTGCAATGTATGTTCAGGAGAGAGTGAAAAAGGATCGGTAATAACTCCGTTCTCTGAACGTTTTACCTTATCTACCTCATCTGCCTGTGCCTCGATAGACATATTTTTATGAATGATACCGATACCGCCCTGTCGTGCCATAGCGATTGCCATTCTATGCTCCGTAACCGTATCCATGCTGGCACTCATCATAGGAATGTTTAAACGTACTTTCTTGGTCAGATAAGTAGATAAATCAATCATATTCGGAGTGACTTCGGAATAGGCAGGAACTAATAAAACGTCATCAAATGTAATTCCTTCACCGATAATTGTACCCATGAAAATGTTCCTCTCTTTCTTGTGTGTATATATTTTAGGTTTTAATTGTTCAATTCTAGCAAAAAAAAAACCTGATGTCAACAAATATAAAAACTCTTTCCTTTTTGAAGCATTTATGGTATTCTAAGCAAAGGGCAACGGGGTCTTGTATAGGGAAACGTTGCCCTTTTTTCAAAAAATACTAAGGGAGATTCATTATGGAGTTTCGGCCATGTATCGATATCCATAACGGAAAAGTAAAACAGATTGTGGGAGGAAGCCTTTTGGATGAGGGAAATCAGGCAAAGGAAAATTTTGTTGCAGAACAGGATGCAGCTTTTTTTGCCGACCTCTATCGAAAGAGCGGCCTGTCCGGGGGACACATTATTTTACTAAATCCGGTGGAGTCTGAATATTATGAGAAGACAAAGGAGCAGGCGGTGCTTGCCTTAAAGGCATATCCGAAGGGGTTTCAGATTGGTGGAGGCATTACTGCGGAAAATGCAAAAGAATTTCTGGAGCTGGGAGCCAGCCATGTAATCGTCACCTCCTATGTGTTCAAAAACGGAAAAATCAATTATGACAATTTAAAAAAACTGGAGGCAGCAGTAGGAAGAGAGCATTTGGTACTGGATCTAAGCTGTCGTAAAAAAGAAGAGGGCTATTACATAGTGACAGACCGTTGGCAGAAATTTACCCAAGAGAGGGTCTGTGAACAGCTTTTGGATGACCTGTCCGGGTATGCCGCAGAGTTTTTGATTCATGCGGTGGATGTGGAAGGAAAGGCACAGGGAATAGAGGCGGAGCTTGCAGAACTGTTGGGAGCATGGGGGAAGATACCGGTAACCTATGCAGGCGGCGTAGGAAGCTTTGCAGATTTGAAGGAACTAAAAGAGAAAGGACAGAACAGGCTTCATGTAACCATCGGAAGTGCACTGGATTTGTTCGGAGGAACCATGTCGTATCAGAAAGTATTAGAATATGTAAAAGAAGGAGAGAATTAGAATGAGCAAGTATACGAAGCAGGATATTTTACGAATGGTAGAAGAGGAGGATATTGAATTTATCCGTCTGCAATTTACGGATATGTTCGGAACCTTGAAAAATGTGGCAATTACCAGTCATCAGTTAGAGAAAGCCTTGGAAAATAAATGTATGTTTGACGGTTCTTCCATCGAAGGTTTTGTACGGATAGAAGAATCGGATATGTATCTGTACCCGGATTTGGATACCTTTGAGGTATTTCCGTGGCGTTCCCAGCAGGGTGGTGTGGCACGGATTATCTGTGATGTTTACAGACCGGACGGAACACCTTTTGAGGGAGACCCGCGTTATATATTGAAAAAAGTAGTCAAAGAAGCAGAAGAGATGGGATATACCCTGAATGTGGGACCGGAGTGTGAGTTTTTCCTGTTCCATACGGATGACGATGGACAGCCAACTACGATTTCCCATGAAAAAGCCAGCTACTTTGATTTGGGACCGATAGACCTAGGGGAGAATGCCAGAAGGGATATGGTGCTGACCTTAGAGGATATGGGATTTGAGATTGAGGCGTCCCATCACGAGATGGCTCCGGCACAGCATGAGATTGATTTCAAATATGACGAGGCACTCAGAACCGCAGATCAGATTATGACCTTCAAGTTGACGGTAAAATCCATTGCAAAACGCCACGGATTGTTTGCCAGCTTTATGCCGAAACCGAAGTATGGCATGAGCGGTTCCGGTATGCATATCAATATGTCTTTGGAAAAAGACGGAAAGAATGTCTTTTATGATGAAAAGGATGAGATGCAGCTGAGTCAGGAAGCATATTGGTTCATCGGAGGTATCATGAAGCACATGAAAGGTATGACAGCCATTACCAATCCGTTGGTAAACTCCTATAAACGTCTGGTTCCGGGATATGAGGCACCGATTTATATTGCATGGTCAGCAACCAACAGAAGCCCGTTGATTCGGATTCCGGCATCCAGAGAAGAGGGAACCAGAGTGGAACTTCGCAGCCCGGACCCGTCAGCCAATCCGTACCTTGCTTTGGCAGTCTGCTTAGCAGCAGGATTGGAGGGTATCCGAAGTAAGATTATGCCGCCGAAGGCAGTGGACAAAAATGTCTATGAGATGCCGTTGGATGAGACTCAGGCAAAGGGGATTGAGTCATTGCCGTCCACATTACAGGAGGCAGTGGAGGAACTGAAGAAAGACGAATTTATTTTGAAGGTATTGGGAGAGCATATCAGCCAGAACTATATCACAGCCAAACAGGCGGAGTGGGCATCTTACACTTCCCAGGTTACAAAGTGGGAGTTAGAAGAATACTTGTATAAAATATAAGACTGAGAACGGATGATAGAATGAACGTGGTAGTAGCTTTTCCCAAAATTGAAAATGGCAAAAGTATTAAAAATATTCTTACCAGAAGCGGTTATCAGGTAGATGTGGTCTGCACCACCGGAGGTCAGGCACTGCAAAGTGCCAATTCTCTGGATGGAGGAATCTTAGTCTGTGGTTACCGGTTTGCAGATATGATGAGCAGCGAGATTAAGACCTATCTTTCCCCAGAGTTTGAAATGCTTCTGATAGGATCACCGGCGAATGCTATGAGCAGGGATATCTCAGATGTGGTATGTCTGTCTATGCCGCTGAAGGTCCATGAACTGCTTCAGACCATGGAAATGATGGCGTATTCTTACGAGCGAAAAAGGAAGAAACGGCGTTCAAAACCAAAGGAACGAACAGAAGAAGAAAAGAAGCTTTTGAAAGAGGCAAAGGAATTGCTGATGGAGCGGAACAGTATGACAGAAGAAGAAGCTCACAGATATATTCAAAAGAGCAGTATGGACAGCGGAACAGGAATGACAGAGACAGCACAGATGATTTTAAGTATCATGGCTAGTTAGTAGTACCAAAAAGGAATACTAAATAGGCGAAAGCTGTGCTTCTCCTTTCAAAAAGTGCTTTTTCCCTTAAAATACTGGTAATCACAGGGAAAAAAACTTATAATGTTGCTGTGCATGAAAAGGAAAAGGAGATGGTAAGATGAAATTTACAAAGATGCAGGGAATCGGAAACGATTATGTGTATGTAAATTGTTTGGAAGAAAAAGTAGATCATCCCGAAGAACTGGCAAAGCTGGTCAGTGACCGGCATTTTGGCATCGGATCGGATGGATTGATTCTGATAAAGCCGTCAGAGGTGGCAGACTTTGAGATGGCAATGTATAATGCAGACGGCTCCAGAGGGGAGATGTGCGGGAACGGAATCCGCTGTGTGGCAAAATATGTCTATGACAGAGGATTGACAGATAAGACCCATATCAGCATTGAGACATTGGCAGGGATTAAATATTTAGAACTGACAGTAGAAAAGGGACAGGTATCCCAGGTTCGCGTGGACATGGGAGAGCCGGAGCTTCTGGCAGAGAAAATCCCTGTGATTTCACAGCAGGAAAAGGTAATCGATGTACCGATTACCGCAGGAGAGAAAGACTATCGAATGACCTGCGTATCCATGGGAAATCCTCATTGTGTGGTTTTTATGGAGGATGTGGAACATTTGGAAATAGAAAAAATAGGACCACTGTTTGAAAACCATGAGTTATTTCCAAAGCGAATCAACACTGAATTTGTAAAGGTTATCGATAGAAAAACCCTTCAGATGCGTGTCTGGGAGCGGGGGTCCGGCGAGACTCTTGCCTGCGGAACGGGAGCCTGTGCTACGGCGGTAGCAGCCATGTTAAACGGTTTCTGTGAAGAAGAGGTACAGATACATCTTTTAGGTGGGGATTTAACTATTGAATGGAATAAAGAAAGCAATCATGTGTTTATGACAGGCCCGGCGGAAATCGTTTTCGACGGGGAAATCACATGTGAGTAAAATACAAGAAAGAGAGAGGAAAAATATGTTTCAGGTAAATGACAATTTTCAGAAATTACCGGGCAGTTATCTGTTCAGTAACATTGCAAAAAAAGTAGCAGCATATCAGCAGGCAAATCCGGACAAGGAGTTAATCCGTCTGGGAATCGGTGATGTGACCCAGCCTTTGGCTCCGGCAATTATCGAGGCATTGCACAAAGCGGTGGATGAGATGGGAAATGCTGAGACCTTCCACGGCTATGCCCCGGATTTAGGCTATGAATTTTTGAGAAATACCATTGCAAAAAATGATTATGCAGACAGAGGATGCGACATTGCACCGGATGAGATTTTTGTATCCGACGGAGCGAAATGTGATTCTGCCAATATTCAGGAATTGTTTGCGGCAGATACCAAGATTGCAGTCTGCGACCCGGTTTATCCGGTTTATGTGGATTCCAATGTTATGGCAGGAAGAACCGGAGTTTATGATACTAACACAGAGACATGGAGCAATGTCATCTATATGCCATGTACCCAGGAAAACGGATTTGTGCCGGAATTTCCAAAGGAGACACCGGATGTCATTTATTTATGCCTGCCGAATAACCCGACAGGAACCACCATCACAAAATCACAGCTTCAGGAATGGGTGGATTATGCAAATAAAGTGGGAGCCATCATCATTTATGACGGAGCTTATGAGGCATATATTTCAGAAACCGACGTGGCACATACCATCTATGAGTGTGAGGGAGCCAGAACCTGTGCTATCGAGATTAAGAGTTTCTCCAAAAATGCAGGATTTACCGGTGTGCGTTTAGGATATACTGTTGTACCGAAGGATTTGGAAAGAGGGGGAGTTGCCCTTCATGGTATGTGGGCAAGACGCCACGGAACCAAATTTAACGGTGCTCCGTACATCATTCAGAGAGCAGGAGAGGCTGTGTACTCCGAGGCAGGAAAGGCACAGTTGAAGGAACAGGTGGCTTACTACATGAAAAATGCAGCCACCATCAAAAACGGATTACAGGAGGCAGGATTTACCGTATTCGGCGGTGTGAATGCTCCATATATCTGGTTGAAGACACCGGACAAGATGACCTCATGGGATTTCTTTGACTATCTGTTGGAGAATGCCAATGTGGTAGGAACACCGGGCTCCGGCTTCGGACCAAGCGGAGAAGGATATTTCCGACTGACAGCCTTTGGAAGCTACGAGAATACCGTGGCAGCTTTAGAGCGGATTAAGAAATTATAAAAAGAAGGACAGACCATGAAGATTGTATTGGCACAGACAAAGACCATCTGGGAGAATCGGGAAGCGAATCTGGAAAAGGCAGAGATGTTGTTGAAGTGCTGCAAGGGAAAATCAGATTTGCTGTTGTTCCCTGAGATGAGCTTTACAGGATTTTCCACAGAGGTTATGAAGCATGGGGAGGAGCAGGAGGAAACCCTGCAAGCAATGAAAGAACTGGTAAAAAAAGCAGACACGGCAGTGGGATTCGGCTGGGCGAAGAAGGTCAATGGAAAATGCAGAAATTACTATACGATTTTACAGCCGGATGGAACCGAACTTTTGGATTTTGCAAAAATCCATCCCTTTACTTTCTCACAGGAAGAACAGTATGTGGAGGGCGGAGATTCCTTAGCCTATGCACCCTACAAAGAATTTACGGTGGGGACAGCCATCTGCTATGATTTGCGGTTCCCGGAATTGTTTTCTGCCCTGTCCAAGAAAGCGGATTTTATTGTGGTACCTGCCAACTGGCCGGCTTCCCGAGGCGACCAATGGAGCTGTCTGTTGAAAGCAAGGTCGGTGGAGAACCAGTGCTATATGGCAGGAATCAACTGCGTGGGAAGTATCGGAGGATTGTTCTATACCGGAAACAGTGCCATTTACGATCCAAAAGGAGAACTTTTGAAATCCCAGGTGCTCTGGGAAGCGGAGGCGGACGGAGAGCGGGAGTGTCTGTTAAGCTATGAGATTGAGAACGAAGCGGAGGAATTCCGCAAAGAGTTTCCCTGCAAACAGGACCGTAGGGAAGAGCTTTATAAAAGATTCTGGGATGAGATGAATCTTTAGAAAAAATTAAGAAAAAGAACGAAGAAAAATGTCGACTGCTGATGTATAATAGGTACGAAGGAGTCGGCATTTTATGTTATCGGAAGAAGAAATATATAGACGCAGAATGGAGAGACTGCGGCAACAGAAAAGAGAACAGGCGAAGAGACGGAGACAGAGAGAAGTTATCAGACGGGTAATGATAATTACGATTGTGGTGCTGGTTGTAACAGGAGGAATTCTGTTGATTCATCATGTCAAAAAGACAAGGGCAGCCACAGCCAACGGCTATTCCGGGAAAATCGTAGAGAACCCACCGGATTATACCGTGGATTTACTGGATATCAATGAATACTCCAGACCGGGAATTGCATTGGAGAAGGTCAATTCGATTGTCATACATTACACAGCCAATCCGGGAACCACAGCCAAACAGAACCGGGATTACTTTAATGGATTGCAGGATTCCCATCTGACCAAGGCAAGTGCCCATTTTATCATTGGTCTGGACGGGGAGATTGTACAGTGTATTCCTTGCAACGAGGTGTCCTACGCCTCCAACGACAGGAACTACGATACCATTTCCATAGAGTGCTGTCATGAGGATAAAACCGGAAAGTTCAATCAGGAGACGGAGGATACTTTGGTGCATCTGACGGCATGGCTGTTGGGACGGTACGGACTCACCACGGAGGATGTGATACGTCACTATGATGTCAGTGGTAAAAAATGTCCGATTTACTATGTGGAACATGAGAAAGAATGGGAAACTTTTTTAAAAAAAGTGGATGAATATATTGAAAAGAACGGCGTAGTACCGGAACCGCAATAAAATTAGGCGGTATTTGGATTTTGCTGGTTGCCAACACTTGGAAAATCAAGTAAAATTGTACATGGGTGAGAAAATGAAGGAAGAGTTGGCAGCGTTAAAGGAACAGCGGGATGTCCGCCAGAACCTGATACGAATGAAGGAACTGGTAAAAGAGGATTCCTCCGCAAAAAAGCTGTTGAATGCAGAAAGTGAGGATTCCCTGTGGGAGGGACTTTTGCAGCATGAGGATGCAAAAGTACGGAAAAATACAGCGTTAATGATAGGAGAGCTTGGCAGGAGTGAATTGCTGGAAGCTCTGTTTTCTGCGTATAAAAAAGAACAGCAGCTTTTTGTAAAGAGCAGTTATTTAAAAGCCATGCAGAAATTTGACTGCAGCAGTTATCTGGAGCAGTTAAAGGAAATCTATCGGACTCTGTTGGAAGAAGAACCCCCGGAGGAGAATAAAAAGCATATAAGGCAGGAGCTGCGGGAACTGGAGATATTACTGAGTAAAGAAGAGGGACATAAAAGACATTCCTTTTGCGGTTACGATATAGAGTCGGAGGTGGTACTTACCACCGACAAGGGATATTCGGGAATTACGGCAGAGCAGGTAAAAAATGCCAGAGTTGCCGTGTCATCAACAGGAGTAAAGGTCAGGACAAAGAATCTAAAACCCGTTACTCATATTCGGACTTTTCGGGAAATGCTTTTTGGGATTCATTGTAAAGAAAAGATAGAAAAAGAACCGAATTCGGCAGCCGGGAGATTGTTGGAGAGCGATTTGATGGAGTTGCTTTCTCAGCATTTAAAGGGACAGCCACCTTATTATTTCAGAATGAATATTTTGTCCCCTATGGAGACAGAGGAAAAAAATGCTTTTTTGAAGCAGGTGGCGGCAGGATTGGAAGAAAAAAGCGGCAGGAGACTTATCAATTCTGCCAATGACTATGAGATAGAGATACGGTTCATCCAAAGTAAGGATGGAACCTTTCAACCATATTTGAAATTTTACACAATGCCTATGGAGCGTTTTCGTTATCGGAAAAATGCACTGCCGGTGTCAATACATCCGGCACAGGCGGCATTGCTGATGCGGCTGGCATTGCCATATCTCAGTGAGGATGCCTGTGTGCTGGATCCTTTCTGTGGTGTGGGAACCATGCTGATAGAGCGGAAAGCAGCTTATCCGGCAAAGGCATTGTACGGTGTGGATACTTATGGAGATGCCATACAGGGAGCCAGGGAGAATACAGAACTGGCGGGAGAAAACATTCACTATGTACACAGGGATTTCTTTGATTTTACCCATCGGGACAGATTTGACGAATTGATTGCCAATATGCCTGCAAAAGGGAAGAAAACCAAAGAAGAGCAGGACGCTTTTTATCGGCAGTTCTTTGAAAAAGCAGGAACGTTGCTGAAAAAAAGAGGAATCATGGTTCTGTATACCAATGAGACTGGGTTTGTGAAAAAACAACTGCGTTTACACAGAGAGTTTGGGTTATTGAAAGAATACTGTATCCGGGAAAAAGAAGGGTACTGTCTATTCATCATAGAGACAAAGGAGTAAGGTTCATGGAGTCTTCAAAAGGAAGTAAGAAGAAAACTGAATTTGGGAATTCTCTGTTAGATTCCGGTATGGTGCAGATGCTTCAGGATAATTTCTGTCCGGCAAACAACATATACAGCATCTGTCTGGACAAAGACGGAGATGTTGTGACCAAAAAATACGGCAGTGAGGCAGAGCGGAATTATCTGAAAGAAAAGTTTCCAATCCAGCATCAGAAAGCATTGGTAAAGAAACTGTTAGACAACCATATCGAAGAAATCGTAGAGGAAGACATTGGAGAGGATTATTTAAAAATGTGCGGTGTTTCCATCCGGGTGGGAGGAGAGACCATTGCCATTTGGATTGTCCAAGGGATTATCGAAGAAAATATCACTCCCGATTCTCAGGTGCCTGAGTTTATGAAAACCACTACCGCAGACAGATTTTTCGCTTCGCTGGCTTTTTTGTCCAGCTTGACGAAACAGTATTTCGCAATCAAGTTGGAAGAGATTATAGCCCAGGAGGCATTTCAGCAGAGTAAGGAATCTGAAGTGCGTATCAAGGCTGAACTGCACCGTAGCGAGGTTATGACTCAAGTAGTGGGTATGTTAGAGAGTGAGCAGGCATTTACAGAGATTGTAGATACTATTTTAGAGAAGGTCTGTGATTATCTGGACATTGAAACAGCAAGTCTTTTACAGATTGATAAGGATAATGAAGAGTATCTGGAAATGATTTGCCGTTGGGGATTCAGTGACAGCAATCAGGCGAAGGTTATGCACCGTATGTCGGTGGAAGAGGTTCCGTGGGCCAACGGAAAGCCTTATCTGATTTCTGCAGACATGGTTTTGCCGGAGAAGTTTCAGACTTATTTCCAGAAGTATCATCGAAAAGCAGGAATTTATCTTCCGATTGAGGTCAACGGAGAGGTCAGTATGTACCTTGCTTTCTCAGAAAACCGTTACGCAAGAGTCTGGTCTCAGACAGAGATAAAATTTATCAATGATGTAAAACAGATTATTCAGAGTATTTTAAGCAAGCGGATATCTAAGAATTCCCTTGCCAGCTCCTATGCTTCCTTGGAAGCGATTTTGGAAAACATCGGATGTGGTGTCTATGTGGTAGATTTGGTAGAAGAAAGATCTCTCTATGCCAATCAGCAGTTTAAAGATCTGTTCGAGATTTATTTGCAAAGACATGAAATGGACAGCCTTATCCGAAGATATCATACAGACAGTCGATTTTCCCGTCCTCATACGGAAACCTATATTGAGGAATTTGGACGTTGGTATGACATTCAGTTGACAGACATTAGCTGGGTGGACGGTAAGCAAGTGACCCTTTGCGTGGTTAATGATGTGACGGATAAGAAGGTCTATCAGCAAAAGATTGAGCGGCAGGCAAATAACGATTTCCTGACAGGATTGTACAACCGTATGCGGTGTGAGCAGGATTTGCGAAAACACATCCGTGAGGCAAAGGAAAAACGAAAAGAAGGAGCCTTGCTTTACTTGGATTTGGATGACTTTAAGCATATCAATGACGGTCTGGGGCATCCTTACGGTGATATTCTGTTAAAGGCAATATCCACCAGTTTACGGCGGATTCGGGGACTGGAGGATAGCTGTTACCGTATGGGCGGTGACGAATTCATTGTCATTGTTACCTGCGAGCATTACGACAGATTAGATGAGATTCTGGATGAAATTCAGAAGATTTTCAATAAGCCGTGGTTTTTACAGAGGGCGGATTATTACTGTACCATGAGTATGGGTGTTGTGAAGTTTCCGGTGGATGGAGACAGTGTCACAGAATTGATAAAGAAGGCGGATATTGCCCTTTACGAGGCGAAGAAAGCAGGAAAAAACAGGATTGCTTATTACAATGACAACGTGGAAAGTACCTCCTTCCGGCGTCTGGATATGGAAAAAAATATGCGTGATGCCACATCCAACTCCTGTGAGGAATTTGAGGTTTACTATCAGCCAATTATCGATATTACGAAGAAAGGTGAGGAGTGCTGCGGTGCGGAGGCACTGGTGCGTTGGAATTCCGGTAAAATGGGTCTGGTGGGACCAAATGAATTTATTCCTTTGGCAGAGTATCTGGGACTGATTAATCCTATCGGAGATTTTGTGTTGCGGAAAGCCTGCGAGAGATGTAAATACTGGAATGACATGGGACATCCCGGATACCATATCAATGTGAATCTGTCAGTGGTTCAGCTTTTGCAGAATGATATTGCGGAACGAATCCGGAAGGTATTGGAAGAGACAAAACTGAATCCTGAAAGACTGACTTTGGAAGTAACGGAAAGTCTTGCTATCAACGATATGGGAAGAATGAAAAAGGTACTGGGAGAAATTAAAAAGCTGGGCGTTATGGTTGCTCTGGACGATTTTGGAACCGGTTATTCTTCTTTGAACCATATCCGGGAGTTGCCGATAGATATTATTAAGATTGACCGATGCTTTGTGGTGGATATCGGAAAGGATGATTACTCGGAAACCTTTATCAACATGGTAGGAACCTTGGCAGAGACCATCGGGGTTACCGTCTGTGTAGAAGGTGTGGAAGAACGAAATCAGTTGGACAAGCTCAAAGAGATGTCCAACGTGCAGTTCATTCAGGGGTATATTTATGACAGACCTTTGAGAGAAGAGGAATTTCAGAAAAAATATTTATAAAAAAACGGAAGCCGTTTGACTTCCGTGAAAATGGGGTATATTACATTTTAGATGTGATATGCCCTATGTTTTTGATGAGAATAGAGATGCTTCCGTCATCGTTTGTGATAAATTCAATACTTTTTCCGTCCCGGTACTGCTCCATTGGGATTTTGATTTCCACACCGGTGTCTGTGGAGAGATATTGTTTTTCGTATTTTCGCAGGGTGGAGGCATTCTGTGGGGTAATGCTGGCCTCTTCCATGTGGTATTTTTCCAGCTTCTCCTGTACCTCTTCCTTAAATTCCGGCTTTTCCCGAAACACCTCGTCAATGACGTCGGGAACGTGGAGACAGCCTTCCTCCTCTAATTTGGAGTGGATAATCTGCTTGGTGTCCATCTGGACTTCATACTGCTCGTCCTCGTCATAATATTTTTTCTGAACAGAATCAATGGCTTTGGTAACGATAGCCAGCTGGCTCTTAGAGCTGAGAGGACCGGAGCATCCCAAAAAGAGGGAGGAAAAATAATTGGTTTTTACACCGTTTACGTCATACTTTTTCTCCACCAGCCAGATGGTGTAATCCTCCAGATTGATAACGGCAGCTTCGGAAAGCTTCTGAGTTTCCGTAGGCAGGATTGCCTTGAAACGGATGATTTCATTGGTATTGCCGAAAGCATCTGAATCGGTGCGGTGGG
>USPJ01000006.1 GCA_900556645.1 uncultured Lachnospiraceae bacterium | reverse complement strand
ATATTGTTCTTGATGCAGATGGAAATATACATTTATATAAGCGTCTGGCAGCAAAGGATGGCAAAACAAAACTGAGAAAAGTAGCTGTAAATATTCCCGAAAAATTAGCGGAATGGGGAGTAGAAATGGAAAAAATGATGAAATATACAGGAGGAACTTATGATTTATAAGAAGATTGAAATTGCAGTAGACGGATATAAAGAAACTGCAGATTTATACACTTATTTTCTGGATAATTCCATTGAAATGCATATCAACAGAAAGCGTCCGGTAGTTGTGATCTGCCCGGGAGGCGGGTATGCTATGACTTCTGACAGAGAAGCAGAACCGATCGCCATGCAGTATCTGGTAAGGGGATATCATGCAGTGATCCTGCGCTATAGCGTAGAACCTGCCAGATATCCACTGGCACTCTTGCAGCTTGCGAAGTCTGTTGCTTTTTTAAGAAAAAATGCTGCAGAGTTTCATATTGATACGAATAAAATTGTTCTGCAGGGCTTTTCCGCAGGTGGTCATCTGGCAGCAAGTCTTGGCGTTTTCTGGAAGAAAGATTTTATTGCACAGACACTTGGGGTAACTTCTGATATGGTGAAACCAAATGGTATGATCTTAAGTTATCCGGTGATCACTTCCGGTGAGTTTGCACATACAGGTTCCTTTGAATGTCTGCTTGGAGAGGAGTATAATGATCTGGATAAACGAAAAGAACAGTCCCTGGAATTCCAGGTATCCAGAGATACACCGCCAACATTCCTGTGGCATACAGTGACGGATGACTGTGTTCCTGTAGAGAATTCTCTGTTGTTTTTTAACGCACTGCGTAAATTGGAAATACCTGTAGAGATGCATCTTTATCCGGTTGGCGGACATGGACTGAGTCTTGCAAATGAAGAGACAAGCTATGAAGACGGAGGCTGCGTGCAGAAAGAGTGCCAGTCCTGGATAGAACTGGCGTGCAAGTGGATGCAGAATATATAATACACGATAAAGAATCTGTCTGAGTGTATGTGAAATCGAGTTGGAATAAAATACATCCTGATCTATAGTGAACAGTAACGTAAAATAAGATAATAAAAAATAATAAGGCGGCATTGTGCCGCCTTTATTATTTATGTTATACTGAAATATAAAGCTAATGTCAGAGGATGATGAAAGTATAGTATATTTTTAATTTTCTTTAAAAAGATACTATCACAACAGAAATGGAGATTATATGATTGAGTTAGGAAAAAAACAGAAATTAACAGTAGTAAAGTCCGTAGATTTTGGTGTATATCTGGGTGAGGATATGCAGGCAGATGCAAAGAATCGTGTCCTTCTTCCGTCCAGACAGGTTCCGGAAGGAACAAAGGAAGGCGACAGCATTGAAGCATTTATCTACAAGGATTCTCAGGATCGTCTTATTGCAACAACAAAAGAACCGAAGCTTCAGGTAGGTCAGACAGCAGTTCTGAAAGTCTCTCAGGTAACAAGGATTGGTGCATTCCTTGACTGGGGACTGGAGAAAGACCTTCTGCTTCCATATCATGAACAGACTCTGAAAGTAAGAGAGGGAGAAGATGTGCTGGTAGCACTCTATATTGACAAGAGCAGTCGTCTCTGCGCAACTATGAAGGTTTATCATTATCTTTCCACCAGAACTCCTTATGTAGTGGGAGATATGGTGAAGGGCCGTGTTTATGAGATCAGCGACAGATTCGGTGTATTTGTGGCAGTTGATGATAAATATTCCGCACTGATCCCTGCAAGAGAAGCCAAGGGAAAATACCGCCCGGGCAAGATCCTTGAGCTGCGTGTCAGCGAAGTAAAAGAAGACGGAAAAATGAACGTCACAGATCGTCAGAAAGCATATCTTCAGATCAATGAGGATGCGGAGAATGTCCTTGAAGTAATCAATGAATTTGCAGGTGTTCTTCCATTTGATGACAAGGCATCACCGGAAGTGATCCAGCGAGAATTTGGTCTGAGTAAGGGAGCATTTAAACGTGCCATTGGCCATCTGATGAAGGAAGGCAAAGTAGAGATTAAGGACAAGAGAATCTACGCGAAATAGTAACAGACAAGCAAGTCCCCACCCAATGATTATTGCTTTTCGCAATTGAAGCATGGGACTTACCTGATTCAGTTAAATTTATAAAAATATGCTGCGATAAAATTGCAGATATTAGAACAGGAGAGAAATAGAGTTGGAGTTTACACATCTTCACGTCCATACAGAATACAGTCTGCTGGATGGTTCCAATAAGATAAAAGAATATGTAGCCCGTGTCAAAGAACTTGGCATGGACAGTGCGGCGATCACAGATCATGGAGTTATGTATGGTGTGATTGATTTTTATCGTGCAGCAAGGGCCGAGGGAATCAATCCGATTCTGGGATGTGAGGTTTATGTAGCCCCCGGCTCCCGATTTGACCGTGAAGCAGGAAGCGGCGAAGACAGATATTACCACCTGGTTCTTCTGGCAGAGAATAATCAGGGTTATGCAAATCTGATGAAAATTGTGTCCAAGGGTTTTACAGAAGGATTCTATTATAAACCGCGAGTAGATCTTGCGGTATTAAAAGAGTACCATGAAGGGATTATTGCCTTAAGTGCCTGCCTTGCAGGTGAAGTGGCCAGGTATCTTCAGAGAGGAATGTACGAAGATGCAAAGGCAGCAGCTCTTCGTTATCAGGATATTTTTGGAAAAGGCAATTTCTTCCTGGAATTACAGGATCATGGAATCCCGGAGCAGGCCAATGTGAATCAACAGCTTTTACGGATGAGTCAGGAGCTGGGCATTGAACTGGTGGCGACCAACGACGTTCATTATACCTTTGCAGAGGATGCGGAGCCTCACGACATTTTATTGTGTATACAAACCGGAAAGAAGCTGGCAGACGAAGACCGTATGCGGTATGAGGGCGGACAGTATTATGTAAAATCTGAGGAGGAAATGAAGACCCTTTTTCCTTATGCATTGCAGGCGTTGGAAAATACCCAGAAGATTGCAGACCGATGTCATGTGGAGATAGAATTTGGCGTTACCAAGCTGCCGCATTTTGAAGTGCCGGAGGGTTATGATTCATGGACTTATCTGAATAAGCTCTGCTTTGACGGATTGAAACAACGGTATCCTGATAATTACGAAGAACTGGAAGAACGTCTGGAATATGAACTTTCCGTCATCCAAAAGATGGGATACGTGGATTATTTTCTAATTGTGTGGGATTTTATACGATATGCCAGAGAGCAGGACATCATGGTGGGTCCCGGCAGGGGAAGTGCCGCAGGAAGTCTGGTGTCCTATACCACGGGAATTACCAATATTGACCCAATCAAATACAATCTGCTGTTTGAACGTTTCCTGAACCCGGAGCGTGTGTCTATGCCGGATATTGATATTGACTTCTGCTTTGAAAGACGGCAGGAAGTTATTGATTATGTAGTGCGAAAATACGGTGAGGACTGTGTAACCCAGATTGTAACCTTCGGTACTCTGGCAGCCCGGGGCGTTATCCGAGATGTGGGAAGGGTTATGGACTTGCCTTATGCCTATGTGGATGGGATTGCAAAGCAGATACCAAATGAACTGGGGATTACCATAGAGAAGGCGTTGGTGATGAACCCGGAGCTACGGGCAATGTATCAGACCGATGAAACGGTAAAAAATCTGATTGATATGTCCAAACGTCTGGAGGGACTTCCACGGCATACCTCCATGCACGCAGCAGGAGTGGTAATCAGTCAGAAGGCTATGGATGAATATGTACCGTTGTCCAGAGCATCGGACGGAACCATTACCACTCAGTTTACCATGACTACTATCGAAGAACTGGGATTGCTGAAAATGGACTTTTTGGGTCTGCGTACTCTGACGGTTATTCAAAATGCCGCAAGGTTGGCAAAACAGAGCTCCGGTGTGGAACTGGATATGGACAATATCGATTTTAATGACAAGGCGGTATTGGATTCCATTGGCTCAGGAAAAACCGAAGGAATATTCCAGTTGGAAAGTGCCGGAATGAAAAACTTTATGAAGGAATTGAAGCCTCAGAGTCTGGAAGATATTATTGCGGGAATTTCTTTGTATCGTCCGGGTCCCATGGATTTTATTCCTGCTTATATCAAAGGAAAAAATCATCCTGAAGAAGTTACCTACGATTGTCCGCAGTTGGAACCAATCTTAGCACCTACCTACGGCTGTATTGTATATCAGGAGCAGGTTATGCAGATTGTACGGGACTTGGCAGGTTATACACTGGGAAGAAGCGATTTGGTGCGGAGAGCCATGTCCAAGAAAAAAGCCTCTGTTATGGAACAGGAGCGGAAGAATTTCGTATATGGCAACGAGGCGGAGGGAGTGCCGGGCTGTATTGCCAGAGGAATCGAGGAAGCCGTAGCCAATAAAATTTATGATGAAATGATTGATTTTGCAAAATATGCATTTAATAAATCTCATGCGGCGGCTTATGCGGTGGTTGCGTATCAGACCGCATATTTGAAATACTATTATCCGGTGGAATTTATGGCAGCTCTTATGACCTCGGTTATGGACAACTCCACTAAGGTTTCAGAGTATATTCTCACTTGCCGCAGAATGGGAATTGAGATTTTGCCGCCGGACATCAATGAGGGAGAGGGAAATTTCTCTGTATCGGGAAATGCCATCCGTTACGGACTTTCTGCCATTAAGAGCGTAGGAAGACCGGTAATTGAGGCATTGGTACAGGAGCGGCAGGAACACGGAAAATTCCGTGACTTGAAGGATTTCTGTATGCGGCTCAGCGGGAAAGAGGTAAACAAACGGACCATTGAAAATTTCATCAAAGCAGGTGCTTTCGATGGTCTTGAGGGAACCAGAAAGCAGAAAATGCAGGTGTATTCTGCGATTCTGGAAAATATTAATGATGAGAAAAAAAATTCTGTTGCAGGACAGATTAGTCTGTTTGATTTTGCTACGGAAGATACCAAAGAGGATTTTGAAATCCGTATGCCAGCTGTGGGAGAATTTCCAAAAGAAACATTGCTGGGATTTGAAAAGGAAGTTTTGGGTGTTTATATCAGCGGACATCCGTTGGAAGAATATGAGGAAAAATGGAGGAAGAACATATCTGCCACTACCAATGATTTCCTTTTGGACGAGGAAAGCGGCAGCGTAAGAGTTTTGGACAATGAAAATGTTATGATTGGCGGAATGATTACGGATAAAACCATCAAATATACAAAGAATAATAAGACAATGGCTTTTATTACGTTGGAGGATTTGCTGGGAACTGTGGAGGTTATTATTTTTCCGAGAGATTATGAAAAATATCACAATTATCTGAATGTGGATGAGAAAATATTTATCCGCGGTCATGCCAGTGTGGAGGAAGATAAAAACGGAAAGCTGATCTGTGAGAAAATCTATGGATTTGATGAAACACCAAAGGAGTTGTGGATTCAATTTGAAAACAAAGAAATCTATGAAAAAGAAGAAGAACGGCTTTATGGTCTTATTGCAGGCTCTGATGGTGGAGACAGCGTAGTGATTTTTCTCTCAAAAGAGAGAGCTGTGAAACGGCTTTCTGCAAACCGTAACGTAAAGATTGAACCAAAGCTACTGGGGATTTTAAGGGAAGCCTTTGGTGAGGGAAATGTGAAAGTTGTAGAAAAAGCCATTGAAAACAACAGAAGAAGAGATTAGAATAGGTAACATAGTATGTGAACCATAGGAGGAAAACGACATGGCAAAAGAAGTAAAAACCATTGGTGTGTTGACCAGCGGTGGAGATGCACCGGGAATGAATGCGGCAATTCGTGCAGTGGTTCGTCAGGCTTTGACAAAGGGACTGAATGTAAAAGGAATTAAGCGTGGCTACGCAGGACTTTTACAGGAAGAGATTATAGATATGAAGGCAACGGATGTATCCGACATTATCCAAAGAGGAGGTACCATACTCCAGACTGCACGGTGTAAGGAGTTTACAACACCGGAGGGCCAGGAAAAGGGTGCTGCCATTTGTAAGAAACACGGAATCGACGGTATCGTAGTAATCGGAGGAGACGGTTCCTTCAAAGGTGCCCAGAAGTTGGCAGAACATGGAATTAATACTATCGGACTTCCGGGAACCATTGATTTGGATATCGCATCTACCGAATATACCATAGGATTTGATACAGCGGTAAATACGGCTATGGAAGCCATTGATAAGGTAAGAGATACTTCCACTTCCCATGAGAGATGTTCTATCATTGAGGTTATGGGCCGGGGAGCCGGATACATTGCCCTGTGGTGCGGTATTGCAAATGGAGCGGAGGATATTCTGCTGCCGGAGAAATACAACTATGATGAGCAGGTGCTGGTAAACAACATCATCAATAACCGAAAACGGGGGAAAAAGCACCATATTATTATCAATGCAGAGGGAATCGGTCATTCCACCAGTATGGCAAAACGTATTGAGGCTGCCACCGGTGTGGAGACCAGAGCCACCATCTTAGGACACATGCAGCGAGGCGGCAGCCCGACCTGTAAAGATCGTGTCTATGCTTCTACCATGGGAGCAATGGCGGTGGATTTGCTGTTGGAGGGTAAAACCAACCGGGTAGTAGGATACCGCCACGGAGAATTTGTAGACTTTGATATTGATGAGGCACTGGCAATGCAGAAGGGGATTCCGGAATACCAGTGGGAGGTGTGCAGGAATTTATCCCGTTAGGAGAGCATATGATTACAAGTACGAACAATCCGCAGGTTAAAAATCTGATACAGCTAAATACAAAGGGAAAGGCACGGAGAACATCTCGTGCCTTTGTTGTTGAGGGAGTGAAGATGTTTCGGGAAGCTCCCGAAGAATGGATAGAGTCCATCTATGTTTCGGAAAGTTTTTTGGAAAAAAATCCAGAGATTTTGGAAAAACATACATATGAGGTGTTATCGGATGCTGTGTTTAAACACGTATCGGATACCATGACCCCTCAGGGGATTCTCTGTGTGGTAAAAATGCCGGAATATCAATTGGAAGATTTGCTAGGGGATGATAAGACACCGCCTTTACTTTTGGTAACGGAAAATATTCAGGACCCGGGAAATCTGGGAACCATGTTTCGTACGGCAGAAGGAGCAGGAGTTACGGGAATTCTGATGAGCCGGAATACGGTGGACTTATTTAATCCCAAAACCATCCGCTCTACCATGGGTTCTGTTTATCGGATGCCGTTTGTATATACGGAGGATTTGGAAAAAAGTATTTTTGAACTGCAGGAGAGAGGAATTTCCTGTTACGCTGCTCATTTAAAAGGAGAAACCTTCTATGATAAGTGGGATTATCGGAAACCTACGGCGTTTTTAATTGGAAATGAGGGGAATGGATTAAGTGAAAAAATTGCTGATACAGCAGATACTTATATCAGGATTCCTATGGAAGGAAAACTGGAATCCCTAAATGCGGCAATGGCGTCAGGGATTCTGATGTATGAGGCCAATCGTCAGAGAAGATGAATAGAGGGGTAAAAACTTTCTTTTAATCTTCCTCGATGACCTGTATTTCCAGATAATCGAAATCAATTTCGTCCACGAAGCTGTCCTGAGTGAAACGGGCTTTTGCATGGCGTTTAAAATCCGTGATGGTGGTGTCCAGCCAGATGGGCTGGCTTAAATCAAACTCATAGCATGCCTGTTCCAATCCGCGGAAAATCTTGTGGGTCCGTGTGTCGTCGCTGTCATCTGTGACACAGAAATCCCTTAACATTCGGTTGTTCTTAAAGGTTTTAAACCAGATTCGCATAAAATGGAAGTCCTTTCCTGATAGTAGTCATATAGGAAGAGTATAACAAAAAAAGGACGAGATATCCAATGAATTATGAAAGTATAAAAAGATTATTAAAATTCACGAAAACTGCGACAAAAGAAAAAGATACATGATATAATAATTGTAGATTTCTGTGGTCTTTTTTGAGAGGAAAAGATTGCCAAGCATGGAAGGTGGGTATAATGGAGAATTCAATAGTTCAAATAGATGAGGGGGTTGACAGTTGGAAATCCGTCATGTTTTTGTACAATTCGGCTTTAAAGGAAGTGGGTACGAAGCTGGAGATTTTAAATGACGAGTTTCAGCATGTACATCAGTACAATCCCATTGAATACATAAAATCCAGAATTAAGTCGCCGGAGAGCATTGTAAAGAAACTGAAGAAAAACGGATATGAGACATCCATACAGAATATGGTAGACCATGTCAATGATATTGCAGGTATCCGTATCGTGTGTTCCTTTACCTCTGATATTTACCGGATAGCGGAGATGATTGGAAAACAGAATGATTTGACCGTGGTTTCCATCAAGGATTACATTAAGAATCCAAAGGAAAGCGGATATAAGAGTTATCATATGCTGGTAACGGTGCCGATTTTTTTGTCAGACCGGGTCATTGATACAAAGGTAGAGATACAGATAAGAACCATTGCCATGGACTTCTGGGCAAGTCTGGAGCATAAGATTTATTACAAATTTGAGGGAAATGCACCGGAGTATATCAGCCGTGAGCTGCGGGAATGTTCCGGAATTGTATCCATTCTGGATGAGAAAATGCTTTCACTGAATGAGGCTATTTTGAAGGCAAAGGCAGAACAGAAAATAGAATAGGCAGTACATAATTAGTCTCTCGCCGCATATATTGTAGGGGAGGGACAAAAATGGAGAAGAAAATATCCTTAAAATGGCTGATTGCCGATTTAATCTGTATGTATATCATTACCGGACTGGGACTGGTGCTTCTGGCAGTGCTTCTGGAGAAGATGCAGCAGGGAGAGACCTTTGTAAAGGTGGGCATTGTGATTGTGTATATCCTGTCCGGCTTTGTGGGAGGCCTGATTGCGGGAAAGAAGATGAAAACCCGTAAATTTTTGTGGGGCATCCTGATGGGAGCTGCCTATTTTGTGATTCTATTTGCTGTTTCCGTGGGAATCAACGGAGGACTGCCGCAGGATTTGATTCATACGGCAACTACACTGGTTATCTGTATGGCAGCGGGAATGCTGGGAGGAATGTTAGGTTAGTTTCCTGAAAAAATGCTTTTCATATGCCCAAGATTGTGATATACTGAGTTTCAGATTATATAGTTATCTGAAAGGAGACGAAGCATGAAACACGTAAAGACATTAAATACAAAGAAATTACAGAACACAGTAAAAAAAGGTGGATGCGGAGAATGCCAGACATCTTGTCAGTCAGCATGTAAAACATCCTGTACCGTAGGAAACCAGACTTGTGAGCAGAGTAAATAATTACAGTCAATAATTACATAAGTGCTTATACAACGACCGTCCGCATAGCGTGCGGTCATTTGTGCGTTTAAAAAGCGTGAAAAAAGAGATAGGAAAGTGAGGACTATAAAGTGGTTCATCAGTATATAAACAATGGATATCATATTGTTTTGGATGTAAACAGCGGTGCTATCCATGTGGTGGATGAAGTGGTATATGATGTGATTCCGCTGTTCGAGAAACATAGCAGCGAACAGATTGTGGAATTGCTTTCGGATAGATATACAAAAGAAGAGTTGGAGGAGGCAGTCTCTGAGGTTGCACAGTTAAGGGAAGAGGGAAGCCTTTTCACACCGGATACCTATGAACAGCCGTTGCTGGATTTTAAGAAACGTCCTACGGTGGTCAAGGCACTGTGCCTGCATATTGCTCATGACTGCAATCTGGCATGCCGCTATTGTTTTGCAGAAGAAGGGGAATATCACGGCAGGAGAGCTTTGATGTCCTATGAGACAGGAAAGGCAGCTTTGGATTTTTTGATTGCCAATTCCGGGAACCGTAGAAATCTGGAAGTGGATTTCTTCGGCGGTGAGCCTTTGATGAATTTTGATGTGGTAAAACAACTGGTGGCATACGGAAGAGAGCAGGAAAAGCTTCATGACAAGCATTTCCGGTTTACCCTGACGACCAACGGGGTACTGCTTAATGAGGATATTATGGAGTTTGCCAATCGGGAGATGGACAATGTGGTGTTAAGTATCGACGGTCGTAAGGAAGTCCATGACCATATGAGACCTTTCCGAAACGGAAAGGGAAGCTATGAGCTGATTGTGCCGAAATTCCAGAAATTTGCCGAAAGCAGAAATCAGGAGAAATATTATGTGAGAGGCACCTTTACCCATCACAATCTGGATTTTTCCAAGGATGTGCTTCATCTGGCAGATTTAGGATTTCAGCAGATTTCCGTAGAGCCGGTGGTGGCAGAGGAAACGGATGATTATGCTATCCGGGAAGAAGACGTGCCGGTATTGTTTGCAGAATATGATGCACTGGCAGCGGAGATGGTGGAGAGAGAAAAACGTGGAGAGGGATTTAACTTTTTCCATTTTATGATAGATTTAGAAGGCGGACCTTGTGTATACAAACGGCTGTCCGGCTGCGGTTCGGGAACGGAATACCTGGCGGTTACCCCGTGGGGAGATTTGTACCCATGCCATCAATTCGTAGGAAATGAAAAGTTCCTGATGGGAAATGTAACCGAAGGTGTGAAGAACACAGAACTGCGGGATGAGTTCAAATGCTGTAACGTATATGCAAAGGACAAGTGCAGAGACTGTTTTGCAAAATTTTATTGCAGCGGTGGATGTGCAGCCAACGCTTATAATTTCCACGGAAGCATTTTGGAAACGTATGATATTGGATGTGAGCTGCAAAGAAAACGTGTGGAATGTGCGATTATGATAAAAGCAGCCTTAGCGGAAGAAGAGGCTTAAAAAGAAAGGAACGAAGACCATGAAAATCATGAAGAAAAAGAACGGGATTATCACATGGATTCTGACGCTGGGAATTTTAGCCGGTCTGTGCTATTATTCCGCAACCATTATTTCTTCCACCGGTGTGGGAGAGGACAGAAGTATCAGCCTTGGATTGGATTTGGCAGGTGGTGTATCCATTACCTATCAGGTTGTGGGAGATGAACCGACCAGCGAGCAGATGAGTGATACCATTTACAAGCTGCAGAAGCGTGTGGAGAGTTACAGTACAGAGGCTCAGGTGTATCAGGTTGGGGATGACAGAATTACCGTTGAAATCCCGGGGGTTACAGATGCTAATACCATCTTAGAGGACTTAGGTAAACCGGGTACTCTGGAATTCCAGACCGAAGACGGAACCACCTTTATGGATGGAAGTGATGTCAAAGAGGCAAAGGCAGGAACCATTACAAACGATACCGGAAACAAAGAAAATATTGTGCAGCTGACACTGACAGAGGAAGGTGCCGAGAAGTTTGCGGAGGTTACATCTGCAAATATCGGGAAAACCTTGCCGATTGTCTATGACGGTGAAGTGATTAGCTATCCGACGGTACAGAGTGCCATTACTGGAGGAACAGCACAGATTACTAAGATTGAAAGCTATGAGGCAGCAGAGACTCTGGCTTCTCAGATTCGTATCGGTTCTCTTTCCTTGAAGCTGGAAGAGTTGCGTTCCGAAGTGGTGGGAGCACAGTTGGGTGAAGAAGCAATTTCCACCAGTTTGAAAGCAGCAGCCATCGGTTTGGTGCTGGTTATGATTTTTATGATAATTCAATATCTGATTCCGGGTGTTGTATCTGCATTTTCTTTGGCGATTTATACAACACTGGTCATTGTGACTTTGTATCTGTTTGAGGTAACTTTGACGTTGCCGGGTATTGCAGGTATCATTCTTTCCATCGGTATGGCGGTGGATGCCAATGTCATTATTTTTGCCCGTATTCGGGAAGAATTGGCAGCAGGAAAGTCTGTGGCGACGGCTATTGACAGCGGTTTTACCCGGGCACGTTCTGCAATTTTAGACGGAAATATCACAACCTTGATTGCGGCAGCAGTTTTGGGTCTGCTGGGTTCGGGAAGTGTAAAAGGCTTTGCTTCCACACTGGCAATCGGTATTATTTTATCCATGTTTACCTGCATGGTAATTACGAAACTGTTGATTCGTGCGGTCTACGCATTGGGTGTGAAGGATGCAAAATTCTACGGAAAGGCAAAGGAGAGAAAGACTATAAATTTCGTAGGAAAAGCAGGGATTTTTATTACGATTTCCTGTCTGGTCATTGCCTGTGGATTTGTAGGAATGGGAATGCACAAGGCAAAGAACGGAAATATTCTGAATTACAGCTTGGAGTTTAAGGGCGGTACTTCCACCACGGTTATGATGGACAAGGATTATACCATCAAAGAAATCGATAAAGAGATTATCCCTCTGGTGGAGGAAATAACAGGAGATGGAAATGTTCAGGCACAGGCGGTGGAAGGAACCAATCAGATTGTGATAAAAACCAGAACCCTTTCTCTGGATGAACGTGAAGCCTTGAGCAGTACCATGAATGAAAAATTCGGAGTTGATGAGAGTACCATTACCTCTGAAAGTATCAGTTCTACCGTAAGTAAAGAGATGAAATCCGATGCCGTTGTGGCGGTATTGATAGCTACCGCATGTATGCTGGTTTATATCTGGTTCCGGTTCAAGGATGTTCGTTTTGCGGCAAGTGCGGTTATCGCCCTGGCCCATGATGTGCTGATTGTGCTGACTTGTTATGTGCTGGCATGGATTTCTGTGGGAAATACCTTTATTGCATGTATGTTGACAATTATCGGTTATTCCATCAATAATACCATTGTTATTTTTGACAGAATCCGTGAAACTTTGAAGATGAAACATGATGAAACAAAAGAGGCTTATAGAGAAATTGTCAATAAGAGCATTATGCAGACCATGTCCAGAAGTATCAACACATCTATTACCACCTTTGTTATGGTATTTTTACTGTTCCTGTTGGGAGTAACTTCTATTCGGGAGTTTGCCCTTCCGTTAATGGTAGGATTGCTGGCAGGTACTTATTCATCCATCTGTCTGGCAAGTGAGATTTGGTATCTCTTTAAGACCAAGGGAATGAAAAAAACAAAGTAAAGCGGTATTGCAAATCATACCGGGGTACTTTATAATGTTGGATAACTGAGGGAAGCTAAGAAGTAATTGGAAAGAAATTAAACCAGGAGGAAGAGTACATGTATTCATTGGAAGAGGTACAGGCAGTAGATAGAGAGGTAGCAGATGCTATTACTGCAGAATTAGACAGACAGAACAGCCATATCGAGCTGATTGCGTCAGAGAACTGGGTAAGTCCGGCAGTTATGGCGGCAACCGGAAGTATTATGACGAATAAATATGCAGAGGGATATCCGGCAAAGAGATATTACGGCGGATGTGAATGTGTAGATGTGGTAGAGAATCTGGCCATTGAACGTGCCAAGGAATTATTTGGATGCGATTATGCAAATGTGCAGCCTCATTCGGGAGCACAGGCAAATATGGCAGTGCAGTTTGCTATGTTAAAACCGGGAGATACGGTAATGGGAATGAATCTGGATCACGGCGGACATCTGACCCACGGAAGTCCTGTGAATTTTTCGGGAACCTATTTCAATATCGTGCCTTACGGTGTAAATGACGAAGGCGTAATTGATTATGATGACGTAATGCGAATTGCAATGGAGTGTAAGCCAAAGCTGATTATTGCGGGAGCAAGTGCCTATGCAAGAATTATTGACTTTAAGAAATTCAGAGAAATTGCAGATGCCTGCGGAGCTTATCTGATGGTGGATATGGCACATATTGCAGGTCTGGTGGCAGCAGGTCTTCATCCAAGCCCTATTCCATATGCGGATGTAGTGACTACAACCACACATAAAACCCTTCGGGGACCGAGAGGCGGCATGATTTTGGCAAATGCAGAGGCTGCCGAGAAGTTTAACTTTAACAAAGCAATCTTCCCGGGTATTCAGGGAGGTCCGTTGATGCATGTGGTGGCAGCAAAGGCAGTATGTCTTAAGGAAGCTTTAGACCCAAGCTTTAAAGTATATCAGCAGGGAATTTTGGACAATGCCCAGGCTCTTTGCAATGGATTATTAAAACGTGACATCAAGATTGTATCCGGCGGAACAGATAATCACCTGATGTTGATTGACTTAAGAGGCGAAGAGGTAACCGGTAAAGAACTGGAAAAACGTCTGGATGCCGCACACATCACATGTAACAAAAATACGGTACCGAACGATCCAAGATCACCGTTCGTGACAAGCGGTGTCAGACTTGGAACACCGGCGGTTACAACAAGAGGATTAAAAGAAGACGACATGGATATGATCGCAGAGTGTATCGCACTCGTACTTCAGAGTGAAGATAACATTGAAAAAGTCAAAGGAATGGTTGCAGAGCTGACTGCAAAATATCCTCTGGATATGTAAGGAACGACGAAAGAAAATAAGACAAAACAGGAAATCCGTCTGGGAAAAGGATTTAAGCTTACCTAGGCGGATTTTATTGTTGCTTGAACAAAATGTCCAACAGTGAAAAGATTGAGCAAAATATTTGAGTAGTTGATAGAAATAGGAGAATAACAAGGGGGGAATTTTTAAAATGAAGGGCGTATAATAAAAATCAGTGTATACGAATCTATACCAGAATAAAAAAGGAAGAATCTTGTTTATACCATACAGATGTATGAATGCAAATATATATGGAAGGAGCCAGATTTTTGAAACTGAGAAACGTAAAAGTCGCAAAAAGATTAGGAACAAAAACGCTTGCAGGGTTGCTTGCATTTGGACTTGTCGTAGGTACGCCGTCGGTTGTTCTGGCAGATGTACAGAGCACGATGTCACAGTCAGATGCTGTACAGACAGAAAAGTTACAGGCCAAATCCGTAGATGGGAGAGATACACTTACAGATGTATCCGATAAAGTCATGGATATGATTCAAAAAGGTGAAGTGAAGCTGGATGAAGAATCAAACTATCTGATTGATACCGTGACAGGAAAGAAAGTAGATCCGGTGACAGGAGAACGAGTAGAGCAGATACCGGCTAATCCGGATAT
>USPJ01000005.1 GCA_900556645.1 uncultured Lachnospiraceae bacterium | reverse complement strand
TTGCAACTGCCGACAGCACCTGCCATTTTATATTACGTTTGCGGATTAATTTTTCCAGACAGATGAGAATCAGCATCACATAAATAGAACCGGCTCCCAACAGATAATGCTGTCCCCACAGCATCAGATAGCCGTTAAATCCATAGAGATAACCGCCCATACAACATGCCTGCTCACTGAAACCGAAGATTTTCAAAAAGCTTCTTCCCAGCAATGCCGCTATGATAATTTTCAATATCTGTGCTGCCAACAGCAGATATTTTACTTTTTCTGCACCTAAAAGGACTCCACCGAAAATGATAAACAGTCCAAAAGGATCCAAGGTCTGTGAAATATTATTTAACAGACTTGTTCCCATACCATAATTCCAATTCCATATAGAAAAGGACCCCTCCCGAATTCTATTCACACAGTTCAGATAATAGGGATAATATTGCTGATACGTGTCACTTCCGATATCTCCAAAGATATAATATCTGTTTCCCAACAGGAAATCCTGAAAAACGACTCCGATAGATGCCAACAGCACCAAAAAGAATACCAGACGTATCATCCATTCTTTTTTCCTGCCGTTCTCCATAGAAAAAATCTTACGCACAAGACAAACTGCTGCAAAAATCAATATAGTAACTAACAGAATCGCTTTCCAATAATATCTTCCATAGGCAATGAAATTTCCGGGGAAATTCTGCAAAAAATGTTTTCCGCCCAAATACTCCGCATTCCACAGGGTATAGAAGCAGGTAAGTATCAGTAAAATACCCAAAAATTCCACAGCTCCCCTTATCCAAATTTTCGGTTCTATCTTTTTCTTTGACATATCCACCTTATTTTCCTCCCGCTTTCAAATCCATTAAAAATTCCCGTATACGTTTGAATTCAAAAACAAATAGTACAATGGTAATTCCTACCAGTAATCCATAACGTATCAACAAACGGTCTACCAACAGTGTAGCTGTTACCGTATATACAATGACACCCAGAATTGCCGCCAGCATACTTTTCATTTTATAAGTCTTTCTGGCACCGAATTTCATGCTGAAGGCTCCGTTCAGCACCATCAGAACAAAATAACTGAACACTGTGGAATATGCCGCAGCGATACTACCGATTCGTGGTATCAGCAGATAATTCAATACGACATTGCAGGCACAGGCAATAGTGGAAAACAGTGCAATCCATTTTGGTTTCTTGTAATAATATTCAATATCATAAAAGAACAGATATATAATCTGGAAAAACATTCCCACCACCAAAGGCGGCACAATATAGATACACGGCAAGTATTCCTTCGTCAAAAATATCCGTATCAGTTCCGGGGATACCGTTACCAATCCGATGGTCAGATAGGTACTAATCAACACCATAATTCCCGAATTATTCCGCACCGTTTCCCTGTCTTTCTCTTCCAGTCTTCGATACACCCACGGCGACCATGTTGCCATAATCTGGGACATAACGGTAAATGCCAAAAAACCTATGGTATGTGCCATACTGTAAATTCCCGAATCCGTTCCCCCACAGAAATAAGTAATCATAATTAAATCACACTGAGTCAGCACCATCTGGGAAAGCATATGAGGAATGATGGGAATAGAAAAATTCAAGGTTCTCTGAATATATTTCTTTTGAAATTTTTTTCGATTTCCCAAAAAAAGCCAGCAAAAAACACAAAGCGTTACCAACACATACATAAAATCCAGACCCAGAACTCTTCCGATGTATTTGTGCTTTGGCATAACAAAAGACAGTACCACCGCAAGCACCTGTGAGACAGGTCCCGTACACAGTACTATCGTAGATACGATTTTATATTTATTGTGAAAAACACAATAGTTATAACCAATGGTATAAACTGCAATGGACAGCATACTGAAAAAAAGCCAATAGAACAGAAACTCATCCAAAGACAACAGCTTCTGCATTGGCGTCTTAATCAAACGGCATACAAAAAAAGAAATGATTACCGTAAAGATACAAAAAATCGTAATACTATTGATATAATCCTTTTTCTCGTTAGGATATTCCAGCATGGCACGGTGTACATAGGTGTAAACCGAGCAGGTTACAATCAATACCAGAATGTTTCTTGTGGACAAAAAGGTACTGGCAATTCCCAAATCTTGTGCCGATATTACCCGGGTAATAATCGGAATCATAATCATTCCCACAATCAGGGATATCACATTGGCGATGGTGTTGAATACTGCCGTCCTCGCCGTCTGGCGGCTGTCCTCCTGTTTATCTATCATAAATCTTTCCTATATCTTTCCTATCAAAAATAACACTCTTAAAGCCACCTCTCCCGGTACTCGGGAACGCAGTCTTCCGGGATAAAATACCTTTTGGCACCAGTTTTTTATCCCTCCCTGCTGTTTCACAAAAATAGAAATCAGCTTTCTGTCCTGTTCTGTCAGCTCTTTTCGGAAGGTCTGATAAAAATATGCCAAATGTCTCTTTGCCTCAACGGCAACATCCGATAGAAGTTCATCTTTGATAAAATGCACAAGAAGGTTTTTATTTCCTGCATCCTCCGCAGTAACCGCCTCCTCATGGCGGATATGTCTGGCCGTGCTTCTGGGATCATAAATAACGGTTCCAAAACAGACAGCGGCACGAATCAGCCATCGGTCATGCATCTCTGTCCCCGGATTTACCTGCAAGATAAACCGTTGGCGAATAGTTTCATCAAATACAATGGTAAAGCCGGAACCCGGGGTATGATACAGAACCTCTTTTAGCTCTATAGGGTCTTTCTGCGGCGGAAAATGCCGGATAAATTGTCCGTCCTCTGTATAGTAATCGTAAGAAGAAAGATAGAGCTTTCCCTCTTTCTTTACCGCTTCCAGTTTTTCTACTGCCCATTGAATCTTCTGCGGCTCCCAATAGTCATCCTGATCGCAAAAGGCATAATAATCAGCCTTCTCACAATCCCAGATAATCCGGTAAAAGCTACCGGGACATTTCAGATTTTCGCCACCGTTTTCCAGCAGGATTATCTTATCTGGATATTTCTCTGCATATTCCTGCACAATGGAAACCGTTCCGTCTTTGGAACCATCATCTCTGACAACGATCTGAATATTGTCATAGGTCTGCTTTAACAGACTGTCCATCTGCACCCGTATATGTTTTTCTCCATTGTATACAGCCATTGCTATACAAACTTTTGGATTTGACATGTTTCTCTCCTTACTGATATACCGCCTGATAGATATAGGCATTTTTGTTGTGGTACAACTTCTCAAAATGCACGCTGTCCGTATCCGTCAGCTTTTTATTGGAATACAGGTATGTGATATCCAATTTTTCCAAATCATTCTTTGACAGACTCAAGTCTATAACGTCTGCCTGACGTAATGACATACTGGTATTCTTTTCATTCAGGGTCACAACGATATGAGCGTAACGGTTATAAACCTCTTCCTGTTCTCCCGTCGGATCTAACTTTTCCCAAAGCTTCATATTCGGTACATAATTTACGGAATTTACCGTAGGTGCCCCACAAGCAATCAAAAAGTTTCCTGACACTCCGCTCTTATCCACCGCCAGCCATCTTGCCTCAGGATTTTCTTCCGCCAGCTTCTGAATTTCCTTTGCCACCGGTTTGCTGTAAATGGCATCCAAACCGCACATCAACGGATTGACTAATAATCCACTGACAATCATTCCTACACTGGCTATCACCATGGCAGTCTTTTTCAATCCCTGTTTCACATCTGCAATAATCGGCACAAACACCACAAATACAGCTATGGCTACTACCAGATAATATTTAAAATCCATAAACTCTGACTCTGTCATCTGGGTATATGCCAAGGTTCCTGCCAATACAAGTCCGGTCACAACCGCTGCAATCCACGGTTTTATTTTTGCTTTTTCTTCGTATCTTCCAAGGACTACCAAGAGCAGCAAAATCATAAGATAACCCAAAATATCCGCCACTCTTCCCGGGAAACTGTAAGTCAGCAATAATACCTTTGCAATTCCGTGAGGGAGCGGGAAGATACAGTACAATCCCAATATGGTAGCTGCCGCCATCAAAAGTCCTGTCAAAAGGTCTTTCTTTTTATTTTTAAAAAATACTACCAACGCCAAAAGATACGGAATCGGGAACAGGGTTACAAAACAGCCTGCTTCACTTGGGTTTCCGTAAGAACTAAACGGCATCCAGAAATTATAAAGGTATCCCAACAGACGGTTTAAGCTAAATCCGCCATAGCTTACCCTGGTTCCCGGATAAACCGTATTCATGATATCCGTAAGGTATTCCGCATCATTTTTCAGATAAACACCGATAATGCTTACCATAAACACGACACAGACCGCCCCGATACCCCAGTCTTTCCATTTATACTCTTTCAATTTCTCCCGGTTGTCCACCAGCATCCATATTAAAATGCACAAATATACATAACCTGCCGGAACCTGCCAAGCCGGATAGAGATTTACCACAAAGGCTGCCGCAAATATAGCAGTTCCCACTCCACAGAGTGCTTTTTTCCACCGTTTTTCCGTAACCAGAAAATAATAGAAGCATACCAATGCTGCCTGTCCCGTCAAAAGCCAGTTTACCGTAGACCACCACATATTATAGCTGGAGAACCAAATCAGAGAACCTCCCAGCAATGCCAGTAACGGTTTTCTCTTGGTTAAAATCAAACACAGTTCAAAGGAGAAGAAAAATCCAAAGATCATATTAAAACACCACATAAATGAAGTGCCGTATTCTGATCCAAAGAGATAATATCCCCAACTGGAAGGCTGTGCCAAAGCAGAATAGCTGCGATACAAGCCTGACGCCGAAAGATTCGTGGTTTTTTCTGCTCTTACAATACTGTTATACTCGCCGTAATTACTATACTCTGCCGAAAGGAGTCTCGACAGGGATACCATCCACTCATCGCTTCGAATGGCAAGGGGATCTCCTGCCACAGGTGATGCATACTGAGAACCTTCCTCCGTTTCAATGTATACATCATACTCTGCCATAGAGGAAAAGTTGTATTTGTTGGCTACCATAAATACAAAAATACCTAAGGCCACCCATACTCTCTTTTCAAAAATCCACTGATACATTTTTCGGATGTCCACAAAACAGTGAAGTCCCAAAAATGCAAACAATATAATCACCAAGCTGCTGCGATGAAGCTTCATTCCCAGTGTATCTATCTTTTCATAAGAATAGACGGTATCAAATACCAAATCCGCTCCCTGTTCTTCCCCATTGATATACAGGGCTCCTTCCGGGTACTTATCTGTTCCTGTATGCCACAGTGTAAAGTGGCTAAAGAAAACCTTCATATCCGCAGATACTACCACTCTGTAACGATGAGGCTCAGACACCTCTACCGGTTCATCAAAAATAAAATAATTGGTTTTATCGTTTTTAATTTCTTTTCCGTCATAATCCTTTTCCAGAAGCTTCTGATTGGTTTCGTCATCATACAATTCTAAATGTATGGTACCAAACATTTCCCGGTCATAGTTCGCTGCCAAAAGTGCAATTCCCTGAAAGTCTTTTTCTTCTTCAAAGGTTTGGGCAATCTCCACCTTGCCGTCTATCTCACCAACATTCTGTCCGGCTCCCTTTAGTTTATGGTCACTGGTTTCGGCACGAACCCCCTCCTGCTGGCTGATATTCCACACACAACCTGCCATAATTATCATCAGGAGTACAAACACAACAATCTTAATCTTCTTTTTCATTTTCCAATTCCTCAATCTTTTTCTGCATAATTGCCATTTCCTGCGTCAACCGCTTTACTTTGTGTACCAAATCCGAAATGGTCTTTGTCAATCCGAAAATGATAATCAGAGAAAAGCAAAATCCCAGAAAAAACAGCATATTAATCGGCAATTCAATTCCCATGAACCGTGTAATTGCCCCTAAAAGCTGTGGACAAAAATCTAAAATTGCGATACAGACCCCTACGATAATCCAAATCAGACCATACCGCAAATCCAGCTTGTTTTTTCTGACCATATTACAGACTTCCAGTACACACAATATGGCAGCAATTCCTATAATAAGCTGTAACTTTAAGCTCATAGCCTGTCCTCCTTATCCTCTTACCGCAGCAATCAATATGGCAATGCTGACTTTTATCATATAGTAAACCGCCTTTACCGGAGAAATGGAGGATACTCCTTCTTCTCTGGCATTCATGGTTACCGGCAATTCTTTTACCTTTTTTTTCTTCTTCAGAAGTGTCACTACACTTTCCGGTTCCGGATAATCCTTTGGATAATCCTCTGCAAACAGGGCTATGGTTTCTGCATTGACCATCCGCATTCCTGAAGTTGGATCTGTAATGGTTGCCCCCGTCACCAGTTTGATCAATCCGGTAAAATACTTAATACCCATTCTTCTGGCACCGGAGGATTGGAATCCCTGTTTTTGGATATAACGTGAACCTATCAGCATGTCCAACTTTTCGCTCTCCAACTTTTCTGCCATCTCTTCCAGGTATGCGGCATTGTGCTGACCGTCCCCATCAAACTGTACCGCCAAATCATATCCGTTCCGTGCCGCATAGAGATAGCCGGTCTGCACACCGCCTCCGATTCCCATATTGCACGGAAGATTCAGCACCGGATAGCCCTGTTCCAGACAAATCTTTAATGTATTGTCCTTGGAACAGTCGTTGACTACCACATAGTCAAAGCTGGGTGCATGCTTTTGTATATCCGTTACGGTCTTTATAATATTTCCCTCTTCATTGTAAGCCGGGATAATTACCAGTCTCTTACTCATCTGTTGCTCCTACTTTGCAAAAATTTTCAAATATACCCCAATGGCGGCATTTCTCAATTTTCGTATCATCATGCTCATTCGGATGTCTGCCGAAGAGATTTTTGCGATACCTGCTTTTGCGTGTTTTTCCAGCAGCCGTCTATGTTCTGCATTGTAAACATCTCGTTTTTCTCCAATCAAAACACCGGTGTTGGAGTCGTTCCTTATACGAAAACTGTTCAACGGTTCATGGATAATGTAAACTTCCCCGGTACAGGACAGCCGCAGCCACATATCAAAATCCAAAATATAGGTAAAGGTGGTATCAAACCCACCTGTCTTTTCCAAAGCACTACGGCGAATCAGATTGTTCACCGGAGCTCCATAGAAATTTTTCAATATCAGGGATTTTTTGGCAAGTTTCCCTCCGTCTACCACACCGGATTTTGGGTATCTGTGAAATTCGCCGGTTTTCTTCCCGTTGATATCCACCAGCTTCGTATCACTCTCCACCAGATTCACCGAAGGATGGCGATACATTGCCTTTGCCTCTTTTTCGATGGCATCTTTCTCAATCATGTCATCGGCACAAATCAGCTTTACGTATTCCCCGGTAACCAGTTCCAGACATCGGTTCCAGTTTCCTACCATTCCCAGATTCTTTTCATTTTTATAGATTTTAAGCCTGTCATCCTCAATAGATTCCAAAACCTCTACAGTATTGTCTGTGGAGCAATCGTCCACAACTACTAATTCTATATTTTGATAGGTTTGTCCCAATACAGACAGAATTGTATCCTTGATATACCCGGCATTGTTATATGCCGGTATACATACACTCACTAAAGGTTTCATATGTTCTCCTACTTTAAAAGCTCCTTCATATACACATCCAATGCATCCTGCCAGTCTGCCATTCTGAAATCGCTGGTCAGACGCAGCATATATTTGTCCAAAACAGAATATGCCGGTCTGTCTGCTGAATTAGGATTCATCTGCTTATACTCTTCCGTAGTTACATGATTTACCGTCACTTTTTTTCCGGCTCTTTCAAATATCGCATCTGCAAAATCTGCCCAACTACATACACCTTCACAGGTTCCGTGATAAGTTCCGTAGCTTTCTGTCTGCTCCAGATAGTGAATCAGTCTCGCCAGCTCTGCCGCTGATGTAGGGGAACCAATCTGGTCTCTTACCACGCTTAGGGTATCGTGATTCTCAGCTAGCTTTAACATGGTTTTCACAAAGTTGTGTCCGTCTCCGTATAACCATGCGGTACGGACAATAAAATGCTCTTTTACAAATTCTTTCACAAACAGTTCTCCTGCATATTTGGTTCTTCCGTAAGCACTTTTCGGTGCCGGAGTATCAAACTCGGTAATCGGTACTGTACCGTTACCAGGAAATACATAATCTGTGGATATCTGTACCATCTTTGCTCCCACTTTATTTGCTGCGATAGCCAGATTTCTTGGACCGATGGCATTGATTCGATATGCCAGTTCCTCTTCAACTTCACATTTATCTACATTAGTATGGGCAGCACAGTTGATAATTACCTCCGGTTTCTCCTGCATTACCAGTTTTAAAACCTCGTCTACATTGGTAATATCCAATGCCAGAATTCCCTCTCCTTCTGCCACATCGGTATTGATAAGTTTTACATCTTCCCCGGCATACTCTTTATTGATGGCTCTTCCCAACTGTCCGTTGCATCCTGTTACTAAAATTTTCTTCATGTCATTCTCCTCACTACAACATATGATTTGTAAGAAACAATACTTTTACAATAAGGTTGTCTAGCTTTTTCTGCCGATAAACCTCAGAATCAAACAGCATACGGATTCTTCCGCTGAAATTCTCTGTTTCCAGAACGTTTATGAGAATCTCATCCTTTTCTCTATCCCCATGATGTATCCCATGAAATTCCTGAAGCTGTTTTTTTAATTTTCCTTTATTCTTTTTCAGATATTTCCTTTTGGCAGCAATCTGCTCCGTCACTCCGGCATTTCCGCCCACCTGATTTCCGCCATGCTGTCTGTAACAAATATATGGCGTATGGTCATAAATCACTGTTCCATAATAGGCTGCCGTCAGATAACACCACCAGTCATGGAGTACCGCATGCTTTGGAATCTGTTTTTTCAATAAATCTGTCATTTCCTGATTCAAAACCATGGTACATCCCGTCACAATGTTCTCAATAACAGCATTTCCAAATCCCGGTTTCGGACTTTGCGGGTCTGATAATCCCAGTTCTTTCAAATCCGCATCCACCAGCATTTTATTTCCACAATACACTGCCGGACCTTTTACCTGTTCTAATTTCTCCACTGCCCGTTCTATTTTTTCCGGTTTCCAGATATCATCCTGATCGCAAAATGCCACATAAGCGGCATCACTCTGTTCCAAAAGCCAAAAAAAGCTGTCTACCAGCCCTATGTTTTCCTGCAAATACACCCTAACGTTAGAGTGCTGCTTTTGATATGTCTCCAGTATTTCCCCTGTCCCATCCGAAGAGCCATCATCTCTGACAAGGATTTCGATGTTTTCATAAGTCTGAGAGAGCAGACTGTCCATCTGCTCTTTCAGGTATTTTTTTCCATTGTATGTGGACATGAGAATCTGTACTTTTTCTTCTCTCACCATTGTTCTGCCTTTACTCGCCCAAGCCGCCTTCTACGGCTGCTACGATTCCCTGCAATGCCTCGTTTTCATCTTCCCCTTCACATTCAAAGGTAATCTCGTCACCGGATTTGATACAGGCACCCAGCACGCTCAACACACTTTTTGCGTTGGCTATATTGTCTTCATCCCCATACCTGAACGTGATTTTCGCCTTATACTGCATTGCCTCCTTGCATAAGACTCCCGCCGGTCTTAAATGAAGTCCCGTCGGATTCTTGATTGCTACTTTTTGTGATACCATCTTCTTCTCCTTAATCCCTCTTCTACATCATTGCTGTCTAAAGCATTATCTTCGTAATCAATTCTGCCAGCTTTTTCGCTTCTTCTTCAATTAGCTGCTGGTCTTTTCCTTCAATCATAACTCTGACCAGAGGTTCCGTTCCCGAAGGACGAATCAGTACTCTTCCCTCTCCTGCAAATTTTTTCTCCACTTCTTCGATTGCCTCTGCAATTTCGCTGTAATCTGCAAAATTCTCCTTTTTATGATTTGGTACTTTAGCATTTACCAGTGCCTGTGGAAGCACCTCCATAATAGCTGCCAAATCCGAAAGGCTTTCCCCAGTCTCCACCATAACCTGTAACAGATGCAACGCACTTAAGAGACCGTCTCCGGTTGTATTCTCATCTAAAAAGATAATATGACCGGATTGCTCGCCTCCAATATTATAACCATTTTCTCGCATATTCTCAAGCACATAGCGGTCACCCACCTTGGTCTTCTCAATATGTATGCCTTTTTCTTCTCCCATCAGAAACAGTCCCAGATTGCTCATGACCGTTGCCACAATTGTATTCTGTTTTAAGGTTCCACGCTCTTTCATATAATTGGCACAGATTGCCATGAGCTTATCACCGTCCACCAGATTGCCCAATTCATCCACAGCCAGCATACGGTCCGCATCGCCGTCAAACGCCAGACCTACATCTGCCTTCTCATAGACAACCCTCGCCCGCAGCTCTTCCATATGGGTGGAACCGCAGTTGGCATTGATATTGGTTCCATCCGGGCTGACATGCAGGGCAACTACCTCTGCCCCCAAATCCGTCAGGGTTTTTACAGAGGTATAATAAGCGGCTCCTTCCGCACAGTCCACTACAATTTTCATGCCTTTCAAATCGATAGGCACACTTTTTTTCATAAACTCAATATATTCTTCTCTGATATCAAAACGATAATCAATCTTTCCCACACCGGAGCCGGTAGGAAATACCACATCCTCCATATCGTTGTTAATCAATTCTTCTATTTCATCCTCCAATGCATCGGACAGCTTATAGCCCTCTCCATTGAAAAATTTAATTCCGTTAAACTCCATGGGATTGTGAGACGCAGAAATCACAACTCCTGCATCCACCTTGTGTTTTCTGGTCAAATAGGCAACTGCCGGAGTAGGCATAACTCCCACATATACTGCATTGGCTCCCACCGAACAGATTCCCGCCATCAAGGCATTTGCCAACATTCCGCCTGAAATTCTCGTATCACAGCCCACGATAATCGTCGGCTGATGGCTCTGTTCCTTCGTCAGGACATATGCTCCCGCCTGACCCAGCTTTGTAGCAAGCTGTATTGTCAATTCTGAACCTGCCACTCCGCGGACTCCGTCCGTTCCAAACATTCTTGCCATATGTTATCTTCCTCCTGCTTTTCTTCTCACTGATTATTCTGTAGTTTTCTTACTTACCACATTAATGGTAACCGTCGGTTCTCCGTACAATTCATATACTCCTCCCAGATTCAGTGTCAGTGGCAGGGTGTTGGTTCCTGTTTCCACATTGCCGGCATCAATGGATACGGTAATATCCGATGCCTTCAGTTTTTCCAAATCCGAGGTGTATCCCATCAGGGTTACCGGTATTGTGTCACTCTGATATTCTATGCTGTAACCCGAAGATAAATTAAACACTTTTATATTTCCCACCGGAATATTAAATGCCTTACTCTCCGTCTGTTCAATTACCACCTTTACCTTAACTTTTGCCTGAGAACTATCCACCAAAGACACACCCTTCGGCAAATAGGTACTGATGTCTATTTCCTTGGTCAGGGTCTCCTTTGCTCCCGAAATATCCAATGCTTCCTTCGGTATGGTAATCATGGTAATATTATTCAGCGTTTCTGCCGTACCCATCAGCGAAATTTTCTCCGGGTCAACCTCCACGCTTACCTGCTGATATCCATCATCCAGTTTGCCGCTTACCTCGCAGCTAATCGGTACTTCCTTCACACTCAGAATCTCTGCCGTAACCTTTACGGTATCCACATCAAAGGTTACCTTGGAGGTGTCCAGTATATTGCCGTTGGCATCATACAGTACCGGAACCACCTTGTCTGTAATATCCGAAAACATTCCTTCCACATCAATGGTTGCCGTAACCTTGGCAATCTTGCTGATAACGGAGGTTGGACCCGAAACCGTCAACACATCCGGAGAAACCGTCAGTTCTCCCACCGCACAGCCTTCCTGCGGTGTTCCGCTGGTCTCTGCCACAATCTTAAACTGATTGCTTCTCAAATCTTCTATGGCAACCTCCAGATTCTTATTCTTCCTCTCTACGGTTACCTTATTGCCATATCCCGGACAGGTAATATCCAAAGGCACTACGGCTGTTCCGTCATCCCGCATCTCGATATTTTCCATATTAGCAACGGCTTTAAAATCCGAACCGTTTAATTTTTCAATCACAGAACGCTTTGCACTGACACGAAAAGTTGTGGTGTTGCTGTCATTGATAATCTCATAGCTCTTTCCCATGTCCGTAATGACGTTCTCATTCTCCACCGTAACATTGGTGGTAAAGGTCATGGTCTTTTCCGGGTCATCTATATTCACGACCACCAGCCACAGAATCACAGCAAACACTACCGCCAGTAATTTAAGCCCTATATTTTCAGTCAGAAGGTTTTTTAGATTGTTTAATCCGTTTAGCATCTTTTAACCTCCTTTTCCAATCTTTCAATTTGCCCGGCTCTGTCTTATAATTACGCAAGTCATTTAACTTATCCTTTAAAAAGTCCGCATCTACATTTCGATACAGGATTCCTTCCTCGGCAATGGAGACATGACCGGTTTCTTCCGATACCACAATGGTCAGGGAATCACTTACCTCGCTGATTCCCACCGCCGCCCGGTGTCTGGTTCCCAGCTCTTTACTGAGCTCCAGATTGTCGGATAACGGAAGATAGCAGGTGGCAGATACCACCCGGTTCCCACGCACAATAATCGCTCCGTCATGCAGGGGCGTGTTCGGCTCGAAGATGTTTTCCAGCAGGCCGGAGGTGATCCGCGCGTCGATGCCGATGCCGTTCTCGATGATGTCCTGCAGGCCTGTTTTCTGCTCAAAGACAATCAGCGCCCCCACATGGCGGCGGCTCAAATCCTGCAGGCAGCGGATGATTTCGTCGATAATGCGCGTCGCTTCATCTTTATCGGTGTCGCGCCGCTTCGTTTCAATGCGCGCGCCGCGACCAATCTGCTCCAATGCCTTGCGCAGTTCCGGCTGAAAGAGGATGACCAGCACCAGCGCGCCGTTGTTCACCACGCTCATCAGCAGCCAGTTCAGTGCCGTCAGCCCGAAGAGGTTGCTGATGCCGACGATGAGCAGCAGCATGGCAAGCCCCTTCAAAACAGCGCTGCCCCGCGTGTCGCGGGTGAGCATCAGCAGTTCATAGATAATAATGGCAACGATGAGAATATCCGCAATATCGGAAAGACCGGGGCGGTTCAGCACGTTCCAGAAAAAGGTCTCCAGCGTCTGCAAGAACGTTGTCACGCCAGCTCCGCCTCCTTTAGCATCTTGAATGATTTCATGCGTTCTGCTTCTCCATTATACAACAAATTGCCGCGAATATGAATGCCTTTTCACAAATTTTCCGTGAAGCATCCGTGAACATTCAGAACACCCCACAGTGCAGATAACGAATGAAGCAGCCACTTTCTTCCCGATGGGCGGCAAAAAAATGGTTCTTCACGGAATCTTTGGGGAAGAGCAGCTTGAGGGCGCGTCTGCAGACGCGCAAAGTTACTGGCAGGGACGCTTCGCTGCCTGCACCTTTGTTGGCGGCTTCCTTGGGATTGGTCTGACGCGGAACAGTTGGGGCGTTGCCCCAAACCCCACAAGGGACGCTGTCCCTTGACCCTGCAAGGGGCAATTGCCCCTTGACCCCTTTTCGCGATTGGGTTGGTCGCACTTTCATGCTTCTTCCGCGTGCGGCATTTGAGGGGCTTTGCCTAAGCCCTTGTTTGTTTCCCCAACTTTCCGTGAAAAGCCAAAAAAATGAAAAAGGGAAACGCAGCCGTTTTGACGGCATACTTTCCCCTTTCCCCAAATTACCGTGCCCTCTTCAAGGCGAAAATGATTACAGATTGCCGCCGTTCCAGCCCCAGAAGCCGATTTCTTCATACGTCACATAGATGCGGTCGCTGTCAATGTCCAGTTCTTCGCGCAGGATGTCCGTCAGCGCCTCGGTCAGCGCGGCGTAATCCTCCTCCGTCGCAGATCCGCCGAAGAGCTTCACTTGGCAGATGGCGCAGGGGGCGTCCGTGCCCTTGAAATACATTGCGGCATTGTCGCGGAAGGACAGCATCAGCCAGCTTTCCGTCTTGCCGGGGATTTTCTCAATGGCATCGCCCATGCGATCCTTGATGACCTGCTCTTTTCGTCCGGGAATGGACACGTTGGAGGTCGTTTCTATGTAAGGCATAACAGTTCCTTTCATTCATATCGGCGTTATCGCCGTTTCCGCCCCGCAAGCAGGGCTTCGGATGAAATATTCGATGTTCAGACGCTCAATTCCTGCTTTTCGCCCAGCAAATCTGCATTTTCCGCCAGCAGCGGACGAATCACGTCGCGCAGGTACTCTTCCACCTGCTCGCAGCTTCGGCCCGTGAACTGCTCCGGACGCAGAATCGCTTCCACTTCCTCGCGGGTAATCATGAACGCCGGGTCAGCGCAGATACGGTCGATGAGGTCGTTCTTGCCGCCCTCTTCCTTGACCACGCGCGCCGCCGCCTGCGAATGCACGCGCAGCTTCTCATGCAGCTCCTGACGATTGCCGCCCTTCTTCACCGCGTCCATCATGATGTTTTCCGTCGCCATAAACGGCAGCTCGTTCATCACGCGCGCGCGCACCACCTTGTCGTACACCACCAGCCCATCACAGACGTTCATCATGATGTTCAGGATAGCATCCACACCGAGGAACGCCTCCGCGACGGCAATGCGCTTGTTCGCGGAGTCATCCAGCGTGCGCTCGAAGAATTGCAGGGAGGACGTCATTGCGGTGTTCAGCGTATCGACGCAGACGTAGCGCGCCAAGGCGTTGATGCGCTCACAGCGCATGGGGTTGCGCTTGTAGGGCATGGCGGACGAGCCGATTTGGCTCTTCTCGAACGGCTCCTCCATCTCCTTGAAATTTGCCAGCAGGCGCAGGTCATAGGCAAACTTGCTCGCGGACTGCGCAATGCCGCTCAGCACGGAAACCACCTGATAGTCCATCTTGCGGGAGTACGTCTGCCCGGACACCGGCACCACCTTGTCAAAGCCCATCGACGCGGCAATATCCTGCTCGACCGCCTTGATTTTCGCGCTGTCGCCGCCAAACAGCTCCATGAAGGATGCCTGTGTGCCCGTCGTGCCCTTGCTGCCCAGCAGCGCCAGGGAGGACAGGCGATGTTCCAGCTCGCAATAGTCCATGTACAATTCATTCAGCCACAGCGTCGCGCGCTTGCCGACCGTCGTCAATTGGGCAGGCTGCAGATGCGTATACGCCAGCGCGGGCATGTTCTTGTACTTATCCGCGAAATTCGCCAGCAGGTTCATCACGTTGAGCAGCTTGCGGCGCACGACCTGCAAGCCCTCGCGCATGATAATCACATCGGTGTTGTCGCCCACATAGCAGGACGTCGCGCCCAGATGGATGATGCCCGCCGCCTTCGGGCACTGCAGACCGTAAGCGTAGACGTGGCTCATCACGTCGTGGCGGCACTCCTTCTCGCGGCGCTGCGCATCGTCGTAGTTGATGTCGTCCGCGTGGGCTTCCAGCTCGGCAATCTGCTCGTCAGTGATGTCCAGCCCCTGCTTCTTTTCCGCCTTCGCCAGCGCAATCCACAGCTTCCGCCAGGTGCGGAACTTGTTGTCCTCAGAGAAGATGAACTGCATCTCCTTGCTGGCATAGCGGGTCGAAAATGGGCTGATATAGCTGTCATGAGGCATAATGCTTTCCTCCGATTTCATTTCAAAGGGTGATTTTCCGCGCCAATTCCAGCGCCAGATACGCCGCACGGTCTTTTTCATCCAGCTTGGCGTGGGTGGACAGGCTGCGTGGATCCCACTGCTCGCGGTCAAGGTTATCGCCCGCGTAGAAAAACTCGAACACGTCGATTCCACGGAACTGTGCCAGCGCCATCAGCGCCGAGCACTCCATATCCACGCAGACGCACCCCTGTGCCTTGCGCAGTGCCACCTTCCCGCGGGTTTCGCGGTAGAAGGCGTCCGTCGTCCACACTTTGCCTTCGGTGAAGTCCACGCCCGTTTCGCGCAGAATCGCCTCGAACGCCCCGCGGTATTTCGGATTCGCCGGAATTTCGTCCGACGGCGGCGCGTAGTGGAAGCTCGTGCCTTCGTCGCGCACGGCGGCGGTCGGGATGATGATGCCGCAGTCGCGAATCTGCTGATTCAGCACGCCGCAGTTGCCGAATACGACGAACCGCTTCGCACCCAGCGCGTGCAGCTCTTCCAGCATCGCCACGCAGGACGGCGCGCCGACCATCGCCAGCGCAAACGTCAGCGGTGTCCCCTGCCACAAACCGCGGTAAATGGGGTATTTCGCGTTCGCGTCGCCGAGTTCGGCAAGGACGCGCACATCCGCCACCATATCCAGCATCCGCTCGAACGTGACGTGCGAAAAGCAGCTGACGGCCGTCTCCGGCAAATCCGGCACAGGCGAAAAGAGCATATCGGGGTTGATGACCGCTTGGCGCGACGCATCAAAATCCGTCAAAAGCATGGTGATTCCCTCCTGCCGCCGTTTGCCCTCTATCATAGCAGATTTTGCGGCAAAAGGCAACAGGAGGGCTGCAGTTTATACTATTTCCAAATGAGAATGCGCCGAGATGCGAAGTGAATTTTTCATTCTGGCTAACGGGAGTGAAACGCAGCGTAGCAG
>USPJ01000004.1 GCA_900556645.1 uncultured Lachnospiraceae bacterium | reverse complement strand
CTCCGCGGCGCACTCGATGACCTTGGCCTTGACTATGTAGTCAATGAAGGCGACGGCGCATTCTATGGCCCGAAGATCGACTTCCATCTGGAAGACTCCATCGGAAGAACGTGGCAGTGCGGTACCATCCAGCTTGACTTCCAGCTGCCGCAGAGATTCGAACTGGAATACACAGGAGCAGACGGAGAGAAACATCGTCCGATTATGATCCACCGTGTTGTTTACGGTTCTGTTGAGCGTTTCATCGGTATCCTGATCGAGCACTTTGCAGGTGCATTCCCAACCTGGCTTGCACCGGTACAGGTAAAGGTTCTGCCAATCTCCGACAAATACGCAGATTACGGTAAGAAGGTTCTGGACGCCCTTCACGAGGCAGGCATCCGCGCAGAGATGGATACCCGTTCCGAGAAGATCGGATATAAGATCCGTGAGGCACAGGGACAGAAGATTCCATACATGCTGATCGCCGGAGCAAAAGAGGAAGAAGCAGGTCTTGTATCTGTCAGAAGCCATTTTGCAGGTGATGAAGGCCAGAGAAGCCTGGAGCAGTTTATCGCAGATATCAAAGAAGAAATCGCAAGCCGCGTTAACCGCCCGGTTACTGTTGAAACAAAAGAAAATAAATAAGGTAGGTGTCAAAAAAATTGACACCTATGATACCAGATTGCTCCGTATTTCGTACTCCCGCAATCTTCAAAACATTCGTACTCCGCTCATTTTTCTTCGAAAAATGGCTACTTACTCATGTTTTTGGCGGGTCAAGAGGTCAAAAATCCTCTTGCAAGCAAGCTTGCATCGGATTTCAGACCTTTTGACTCTGGTATCATAAAATAAAAGACAGAAAATTTTAAGAAAGAACCTAGTAAAAGATGAACTTACAAGAATATTTAAAAGAACACCGCCTGATTGCAGACGGTGCCATGGGAACTTATTATGAGAAAAAATACACGGTAAGAAGCGGAATCGCAGAGATGGAAAATCTAAGCTGTCCGGAGAGGATTCAGGAAATTCACTTGGATTATATCCGAAGCGGTGCCAGATTTATCCGTACCAATACCTTTGCCTGCAACACCACCTTTTTAGGGGATATAGAACAGGTAAAGGAGTGTATTCGGGACGGTTATCAGGCAGCAGTATCGGCAGTGGAAGTTTCGGGAGAGGATGTGGTCATTGCCGCAGATATCGGACCGATACCGGAGATGAATTTTGAGGACAGAGAAGGGATTTTGCAGGAGTATCAGACTATTTGTGATACCTTTTTGGAGCAGGGAGCTCAATGCTTTGTATTTGAAACACAGTCGGACTTTACCTACATAGAACCGATGGCAGCTTATTTGAAAAAGAAGGCGGATGTATTTATCATTGCCCAGTTTGCTTTTGACAAAAGCGGCTACACCAAGTCCGGTCTTGGCATAGAGCGAATGATACAGACGGCAGCACATATGGAGGAATTGGATGCCTACGGCTTTAACTGCGGCGTAGAGGCGGCACATCTCTATCAGATGTTAAAAGACGTTACCTTTCCAAATGATAAATATGTGACGGCACTTCCAAATGCCGGATATCCATATACCCTTCGGGGAAAGACCATCTATTCCAATAACGAACATTATTATGTGGAAATGATGGAAGCCATTGCAGGTTTGGGAATCAATATTTTGGGCGGTTGTTGCGGAACTACCCCGGCTTACATTGAAAAGCTGACAGAGAAATTAGAAGGGATTCCGCTGGCGGAAAAAAATATTGGTAAAACCGGAGAAGACAATGGTGAGGTTCGGATTTCCCGATTTGAAAAAAAGCTGAATCATGGGGAAAAAATGATTATTGCGGAGTTGGACCCGCCCTTTGGAATTGACACTCACAAGGTATTTGAGGGAAGCAAATTGCTGGCAGAGGCAGGAGTGGATTTGATTACCTTTGGAGATTCTCCTATGGCGAGAGCCAGAATGGATGCGATGCAGTTGGCGGCAGCAGTCCAGAGAAAAACAGGGGTTTCGGTTATGCCTCATGTTTGCTGCAGAGATCGAAATGTGGTTGCTTTGCGTTCTGCTATGTTGGGAGCCTACATGAATGAAATCCGTCATTTTCTGATTGTCACCGGTGATCCGGTGCCAAGGGATGCCAGAGGTCATATTACCGGAGTTTTCGATTTCAATTCCATCCGTTTTATGGAATATGTACGGGAAATGAATCGGGATGTCTTTGCCGAAGAGCCGGTATTTTATGCGGGAGCCTTGAATTATCATGGGGCGAACCCGGATGCCATCATACGCCGGATGCAGCAGAAAATAGACGCGGGATGCAGATGTTTTATGACACAGCCGGTGTATTCTAAGGAAGATGTGGAGAGACTTTCTTATATCAAAGAGCGAATAGATGCAAAGTTGTTCTGCGGCATTATGCCGTTGGTCAGCTACAAAAATGCAAAATTCGTAGCCAATGAAATGCCGGGTATTTTTGTACCGGAGGAAATTGTAAATCGTTACAGAGAAGATATGAGCCGGGAAGAAGCAGAAGCGGTGGCTACTGAGATTGCGGTAGAGATTGCACAGGATTTACGGGATACGGCAGACGGATATTATATGATGACACCTTTCAACCGTGCAGGCTTGATTGCAGGAATTATCCAGCAGATAAGAGAAAAGTTATAGGCAGGATGGAAATATGACAAAGACAGAATTTCAACAGATGATACAGACACATCCGATTTTTTTGGACGGAGCAACAGGTTCCAATCTTATGAATGCAGGAATGCCGATGGGATGCTGCCCGGAAACATGGATATTGGAACACAAAGAAGTGTTATGTAAACTTCAAAGGGATTATGTGGAGGCAGGAACCAATATTTTATATGCACCGACTTTTACGGCAAACCGCATAAAACTGGAAGAGTATGGACTGGAGAATCAGGTGGAAGAGCTGAATCACCAGTTGGTGGAGCTGTCCCGGGAGGCAGCCGGTGGAAAGGCTCTGATTGCAGGAGATTTGACCATGTGCGGCAAACAGCTTTATCCCATGGGGGATATGCGGTTTGAAGAATTGGTGGAAGTTTATAAGGAACAGATTCAGGCAATCGAAAGGGCAGGAGTAGACCTTTACGTGGTGGAAACCATGATGAGTTTGCAGGAAACTCGTGCGGCGTTGATTGCTTTAAAAGAACTGACGGACAAGCCGGTAATGGTCAGCATGACCTATCAGGAAGATGGAAGAACCCTTTACGGTACAGACCCGGTAACGGCAACGGTAGTATTACAGAGTCTGGGAGCAGATGTTATAGGTCTGAACTGTTCCACCGGACCGGAAGATATGGTGAGTTTGGTAAAACAGATGGCAGAGTACGCCACCGTTCCGATTTTGGCAAAGCCCAATGCAGGTCTGCCGGAGTTAGAAGACGGTGTTACGGTTTATAAGACAGAGCCGGAGGAATTTGCAAAAGCGGCAAAAAAACTGGTAGAGGCGGGAGCGGCTGTTTTGGGCGGCTGCTGCGGAACCACCCCAAAACACATACAGGCATTGGTGGAAATGGTAGGAGATATGCCGATTCATAAGCCGTTGGAACAGCCGAGACGTATGTTGACTTCTGAACGGAAATCAGTGGAAATAGATTTGGACGGAAGCTTTCTGGTGATTGGGGAACGGATTAATCCCACCGGAAAGAAAAAATTGCAGACGGAGCTGCGGGAAGACAGTCTGGAACTGGTGCTTTCCATGGCAAGAGAGCAGGAAGAAAAGGGTGCCGCAATTTTAGATATCAATATGGGACTGAACGGAATTGACGAAAAATCCATGATGTTGAAAACCATCGAAGAGGTTTCTTCTATTGTGGATTGTCCTCTTTGTATCGATTCCAGTTATGTAGAAGTTATTGAGGAGGCTTTGCGGATATATCCGGGACGGGCACTCATCAATTCTATTTCTTTAGAAAAAGAAAAATTTGAGAAGCTGCTGCCGGTGGCAAAAAAATACGGAGCCATGTTTATTTTGCTACCGCTATCGGATGTGGGACTGCCAAAAGACGTGGCGGAAAAACAGGAAATCATTCACAAGGTTATGGACAGAGCCTTATCCCTTGGTATGAAAAAAGAGGACATTGTGGTGGACGGACTGGTGGCTACCGTGGGTGCCAATCCAAAGGCGGCACTTGAGTGTTTTGAGACCATTTCCTATTGTAAAGAAGAACTGGAACTTGCCACAGTCTGTGGCTTGTCAAATATATCCTTTGGTTTGCCGGATAGAAGTTATGTAAATACGGCATTTCTGACGATGGCGATTGCAAAGGGACTGACCATGGCCATTGCCAATCCCTCTCAGGAGCTTTTGATGAATGCGGCTTTTGCCTCCGACATGCTGCTGAATAAAAAAGACGGTGACATTCGTTATATTCAGCATGTGAACCAAAATCATACAGAGAAATTGCCAAAGACAGAGCAGGGACAACCACAGGAAGAAAAATCCATGGTTTTTGAAGCGGTGTTAAAAGGAAATAAAGCGGGTATATTAAAAGAAGTAGACCTTGCGTTGAAAGAAGGAGAGGAGCCGGGAGCAATTATAGATCATCATCTGATTCCGGCAATCAATGAGGTTGGAAATCTCTTTGATAAAAAAATCTATTTTTTGCCGCAGCTGATTGCCAGTGCACAGACCATGGAAAAGGCCATCGGTTATCTGGAGCCTATGTTACAACGGGATGAGAATACGCAGGACAGTGCCACCATCATTATGGCAACGGTGGAAGGAGATATCCATGACATTGGAAAAAATCTGGTGGTGCTGATGCTGAAAAATTACGGCTACCGTGTCATTGATTTGGGAAAAGATGTTGCGGCGGATGTGATTATTGAAACAGCCATCAGAGAGCAGGCAGAGCTGGTGGGTCTTTCTGCGTTGATGACCACCACGATGATGCGGATGCAGGATGTGGTAAATCTTGCAAAAGAGAAACAGTATAAAGGCAAAATCTTTATTGGCGGTGCCGCCATCACACCGGAGTTTGCAGATGAAATCGGAGCAGACGGTTATTCCAGTGATGCGGCGGATTGTGTGCGTTTGGTGGCAGAATTGTTACAGAAATAGAGGTAAAAAGATGAGAGTAGGAATGGGATATGATGTACATCGTTTGGTGGAAGGCAGAGATTTGATTCTAGGCGGCGTGAAGATTGAACACTCTTTAGGCTTGCTGGGTCACTCGGATGCAGATGTACTGATTCATGCAATTATGGATGCATTGTTGGGAGCAGCGGCTCTGGGAGATATCGGAAAGCATTTTCCCGATACCGACGAAAAGTACAAAGGCATTTCCAGTATGAAGCTTTTGGAGCATGTGAAAGGGTTGATTGAGGAAGAAGGATATGTGATTGAAAATATTGATGCCACCATCATTGCCCAGAGACCCAAGCTTCGTCCTTATATGGAGGAGATGGAAGAAAACATTGCCAAGGTGCTTAAGATAGAAAAAAATCAGATTAATCTAAAAGCGACTACCGAAGAAAAATTGGGCTTTACCGGAAGGGAAGAGGGAATTGCAGCACAGGCAATCTGTTCTCTCACCGGAATCTATGAGGGAAGCTTTGCTGTGGCAGACAGTGCTATGAATTGCAGTTCCTGTACGGGATGCAAAAAACATTGACAAAAAGGATTTTTTTGCATAAACTACTAAAGTAGATAAGAAAAAGCCAAGAACGAAGAGAGTAGGAAGTTACAGACCTCAGAGAGAGACTGTCATCGGCTGGAAGCAGTCTTGGAAACTGGATTTTTGAAGTGCATTCGGGAGCTGATTCGGTGAAAAGAGTAGCCGGATACGGGGTACACACGTTACGTGTCTTGAGAGAGAGCAGAAATGCTCTACTTAGAGTGGAACCGCGGATAACTTCGTCTCTAATCAGAGACGGAGTTTTTTATTTTTTAGCTGAGAGTGTGCTCAGCACACTTTTTTAACTTTATTTTTCAAAGGAAGTGTAAAAAATGGGCTTTATACGTCATGTCAAAGAGGAATTTCAGGTAATACAGGAGAGAGATCCTTCCATTAAGTCTCCATGGGAAGTATTGCTTTACCCAAGCTTTCGGGTAATGATGACTTACAGAAAAGCACATAAATTGTATGAAAAAGGACATTATTTCCGGGCCAGAAAATTGTCCCAAAAAGCAGCCAGAAAAACGGGAATCGAGATTCATCCGGGAGCCGTCATTGGAAAAGGATTCTTTATCGACCACGGAAGCGGTGTCATCATCGGAGAGACCACCATTATCGGGGACAATGTAACCCTGTATCAAGGGGTTACGTTGGGAGGAACCGGAAAGGAAACCGGAAAGCGTCATCCCACTTTGGAAGACAACGTCATGGTTAGTGCCGGAGCGAAAATTATCGGTTCCTTTACCATAGGAAAAAATTCCAAGATTGGAGCAGGCAGCGTTGTGTTGGAGGAAGTTCCTCCAAACTGTACAGTGGTGGGTGTACCGGGAAGAATCGTAAAACGGGACAACGAAAAAGTACCACGCAGCGACATGGATCAAATTCATTTGCCGGATCCGATTATGGAGGATATTACCTGTTTACAGCAGACAAATACTGTACTTTGCAATAAAATCATTGATTTGGAAAACGAAGTAAAAGCATTAAAGGCAGGAAGAAAAGAGTAGGAGGAATTTATGAAGATTTACAACACATTGACAAAGCAGAAGGAAGAGTTTCAACCAATCGAAGAGGGAAAGGTCAGCATGTATGTGTGCGGACCTACCGTATACAACTACATCCATATCGGAAATGCAAGACCTATGATTGTCTTTGATACTTTCCGTCGTTATCTGGAGTATAAGGGAATTGATGTGAACTATGTTTCCAATTTTACAGATGTGGATGACAAGATTATTAAAAAAGCAATGGAAGAGGGCGTAGATGCAGAGGAGATTGCACAGCGTTATATTGCAGAATGTAAAAAGGATATGGAGGCTTTGAATGTAAAGCCGGCAACCACGCATCCTCTGGCAACCCAGGAAATTCCGGGAATGATTGAAATGATTGAGCAGTTAATCGAAAAAGGTCATGCCTATTGTGCAGAGGACGGAACCGTATATTTTAGAACCAGAAGCTTTAAGGAATACGGAAAACTGTCCCATAAGAATATTGACGATTTGGAAGGCGGACACCGGGATATCAAGGTGACCGGAGATTTCAAGGAAGACCCGTTGGATTTCGTACTTTGGAAACCGAAAAAGGACGGAGAACCGTATTGGGAGTCTCCATGGAGTGACGGACGTCCGGGTTGGCACATTGAATGTTCGGTAATGAGCAAAAAATATCTGGGAGATGAAATAGACATCCATGCAGGTGGAGAGGATTTGATTTTCCCGCACCATGAAAATGAGATTGCCCAGTCTGAGGCGGCAAACGGAAAGAATTTTGCCCATTATTGGATGCACAATGGATTTTTGAATATTGACAATAAGAAGATGTCCAAATCCTCCGGTAATTTCTTTACAGTCCGGGAGATTGGGGAAAAATATGATTTGCAGGTACTTCGTTTCTTCATGCTCAGTGCCCATTACAGAAGCCCGCTGAATTTTAGCGCGGAGCTGATGGAGGCGGCAAAGAACGGATTGGACAGAATTTTGACAGCGGCAGACAATGTGAAGCATCTTGGCGAGAAAGCAGCCGACAAAGGAATGGATACGACAGAACAGGAGCTTTTTGCAAAAAGTGAAGTCTATGTGGAAAAATTTGAAGCTGCCATGGAGGACGATGCAAACACAGCCGATGCGGTATCTGCGGTATTTGAGTTGGTAAAATACATCAATACCAACACCAATGGAGAGCAGTCAAAAGAATATTTGGAGGCAATGTATCAGCGGTTAAAAACTCTCTGCGATGTACTTGGAATCATTATTGAGAAAGAGGAAGAGATTTTAGACAGCGATATCGAGGCATTGATTGAAGAGCGTCAGGCAGCCAGAAAAGAAAAGAATTTTGCCAGAGCAGATGAGATTCGGGATATGCTGTTGGAAAAAGGAATCATATTGGAGGATACCAGAGAAGGAGTAAAATGGAAAAGGGCATAGATGCATATATTAAAGAACAATTCCAGTTGGAATCGGTTGACATAAGAACATACTCGCCGTTGACTCTTGCCTATATCGGGGATGGTATTTACGATTTGGTGATTCGCTCCATCATTGTGGGAAAGGGAAACACCAAAGCAGCCAATCTCCATCGGGAGACAAGCCGTCTTGTGAAAGCACAGGCTCAGGCAGAAATGATGGAGGTTTTGCAGCCACATCTGACAGAGAAGGAGGCAGATATCTACCGCAGAGGCAGAAATGCAAAATCCCCTACCATGGCGAAAAATGCCACCATGAGTGATTATCGGAAAGCCACCGGATTCGAGGCATTGATGGGTTACCTCTATTTACAGGATGAATTTGAACGATTGGTGGAGCTTGTAAAAATCGGATTAGGAGGCAAATATGAGTGAAGAAAATCTTCAGGAGTTAAAGATAGAAGGACGGAATGCAGTACTGGAGGCGTTTCGTTCCGGAAAACCTATGGACAAGGTGTTTCTTTTAGACGGCTGTATGGACGGTCCGTTAAAAACCATTGCCAGAGAGGCAAAAAAACACGATACAATTATTAATTATGTAAAAAAAGAACGGCTGGAGCAGCTTTCGGAAACCGGGAAACATCAAGGGGTCATTGCTATGGCTGCGGCATATGAATATGCCAAGGTGGAGGATATTCTGGCAAAGGCAGAGGAAAAAGGAGAGCCGCCGTTTATTCTTTTACTGGATGGAATCGAGGATCCACACAATCTGGGTGCTATCATCCGAACAGCAAATCTGGCAGGAGCCCACGGGGTCATTATTCCAAAACGCCGTGCAGTAGGCTTGACGGCAACAGTTGCAAAAACTTCGGCGGGAGCCTTAAACTATACTCCTGTTGCAAAGGTAACTAATCTTACCCAGACCATGAAGGAATTGAAGGAAAAAGGAATGTGGTTTGTGGGAGCGGACATGGGTGGCGAGACCATGTATCAGTTGGATTTGACGGGACCCATTGGCGTCGTAATCGGAAGTGAAGGAGACGGAATGTCCAAGCTGGTAAAAGAAAATTGTGACTTTATAGCGTCGATTCCAATGAAAGGCGATATCGATTCCTTAAATGCATCGGTGGCAGCCGGAATATTGGCATATGAAATTGTAAGACAGCGAATGGGGTAAATGAAAAATGATAGGTTCCTATGATGGAAAGACAGATGAAGAACTGATTCGTCAGATGAGAGCCGGAGATAAAGAAATTGTAGATTATCTGATGGTAAAATATAAGAATCTGGTGCGGAAAAAAGCCAATGCATTTTTTCTGATTGGTGCGGACAATGATGACTTGATTCAGGAGGGAATGATAGGACTTTTTAAAGCAATCCGGGACTATCAGGAGGAGAAAGAGGTAAGCTTTTATCATTTTGCGGAGCTTTGCATCAGCCGTCAGATGTATACGGCAATGGAAGCATCTCAGCGGAAAAAGCATGCACCTTTAAATTCCTATGTTTCTCTCTATGAGGAGACCAACGAAGAGGGGAAAATGCCTCTGTCCGAAGTATTGCAGTCCTTGACAGATGGAAACCCGGAGGATTTGGTGATTGACCGGGAGAACGTGCTGGCATTTCAGGAAAAAATCAATGAGCGTCTCAGTAAGATGGAACGTCAGGTACTGGTGTTGACGCTTCAGGGCTTGGATTATCAGCAGATTGCGGAGATTATGGAAAAACCCGCAAAATCCATTGACAATGCGTTGCAGAGAATCAAAGGAAAACTGCGGGATGACACATAAAGAAAGAGTTAAGAAAGTACAAGGCACCTTGTAACGCAGTGATTCATATGTTATCTTGAGAGCATCAAATAAGAAAGGTGTGATAGGATACATGGAAGACAGTGACGGGTGCGAAAATACATATGGGAAAAACAGTACCGCTCCATGTAGTGTTATGTGATAGAAGAAGGTATCGCCTGTGGGAATGAACAGGTGGTGCCTTTTGTTGTCTGAAAAAAGAAACACTATTATGAAATGGAGAATGAAATGTTAGGTGCATTATTGTTACAGATTGTATTGATTTTTTTAAATGCAGTTTTTGCCAATGCGGAAATTGCGGTAATTTCTTTAAATGAAACAAAATTAAGGCAGGATGCAAAAGAAGGAGATGTAAGGGCAAAAAAACTGGTGGATTTAACAGAGCAGCCGGCAAAATTTTTGGCTACTATACAAGTTGCAATTACTTTGGCGGGACTTTTGGGAAGTGCCTTTGCGGCAGAAAATTTTGCAACGCCCTTGGTTACATGGCTGATAGGATTGGGAGTGCCTATTTCTCAGCAGATATTAAAAAATATTGCAGTCGTTTTGATTACCATGGTATTGGCATATTTTAATCTGGTTTTCGGGGAACTGGTACCGAAACGAATTGCCATGAAGAAGTCAGAGTCTATGGCGTTGGGAATGGCGGGAATGTTAAGTATGGTTTCAAAAGTATTTGCTCCTTTGGTCTTTTTGCTTACAAAATCCACCAATTTTATCTTGAAAAGAATGGGAATCAACCCGGAAGAGGAAGAAGAAAGTGAAATCATTCAGAATGTCTTTGAATTGGATGATATTTTCATTGAAAAGATATGTACTCATCGGCGAAATGTGATATCATTAAGTATGACAGACAGTATAGAAAAATGGGAAGAAATTATTTACCAAAGCCGTCACACCTATTATCCCATTTACGGGGAGAGCAAAGAAGATATCATTGCCATTTTGAATACCAAAGAATATTTTCGGGAAAAGAACAGAGACAAATCCTATATTTTAAATCATGCATCGGAGGAACCGTACTTTGTACCGGAAAATATGAAGGCAAATATACTGCTTAAAAATATGAAACAGAAACGGATATATTTTGCGGTTCTGTTGGATGAATACGGCGGATTGTCAGGAATTATTACCCTCCAAGACTTAATAGAAGAATTGGTGGGAGAAATTGAGGAAGAAGAACGGGATGTTAATAGCAGAGAGTACAAAAGAGGAACGAGAAGCATATATCAGGGAGATGTTCCGGTGTAAAAACGGGGACTGTGAAAACTGCGGCGTCTGCCGCATTTTCGCAGGAACTTCGCCGGAAGAGGTCTATGAAGATTTTGTGGAGGGAAAGCGTGAATTTTCTGAGATTGCAAGGGAATGGAACCTCAGAAAGCAATAGAAGAAAAACCACAGAAAATATTTCAGTTTTAGTTGACAAAAATACCTATTATATAGTATACTATCGCTTGTTGAGATATCAACAGGCTGCTGTGGCACAGGTGGTAGCGCACCTCATTGGTAGTGAGGAGGTCACGGGTCCGAGTCCCGTCAGCAGCTCTACAGATAGAATGCCGCAAATTCAAGGGTTTTCAAGGAAACTAGGGATTTGCGGCATTTATTTTTGTGCAATTTTACCATTGTGCAGATAAAAACCTCATGCTAGAATCCCAACAAAGCATACAGAGTTGCGGTATCGGAAAGAGGCGATAGAGATGAGCATATTTGAGTATAACGAAGAAGAGGCATTGAAGTATATCCGGGAGGATGAATTTCAAATGGGAAAAGAAGAAGGAATAGAACAGGGAGAGTTGAGTAAAACAAGAACAGTTATCCGCAATATGTTAAAGCGTGGGATGTCCGAGGAAGATATCTGTGCTTTGGCAGAATGCGACAAAGCATTAATTGAAGAAGTTCGGAATGAAAAAAGAAGTGGCAAATAGAGAGTATGGGAAAAGTATAAGAATTCCTTGTCTGATGAGGTTTGTTCAGGCAGGGAATTTTTTTGTACCAATATTATGAATAAGAGATGAGAATCTTTCAAATTGCCGAAGAAATATATAATAAAAATATGTTATACTGAGCTTATCAAGAAAATCGGGAGGAAAGATGGATATGAAAAGAATAGGAGATAATACAAAACCGGAATTCAGAGTGCGGCTAAGAGGTGGATTTTCTGACCGCAATAATATCAAACCGGAAAACAAAGAAATGCAATTTGAAAGTCTGGATGATAGGACCAGAACGGCAATCATTAACTTGACGGATATGGCATTTCAGGAATTGAGAGAGAGGGAATCTTATAGTGACATTCAATCTTTTTTGCGAAGGCTTATGAGTGAAGTGTATGCCTTGGAGACCAAGCCCAGTTTAGAGTATGTGGAAGAAAAGGTAATGAATATTTTCCGGGAAACCGTTCGGAAGGATGATTACGATGCAGTATTTTCTGTATTGGAATATATGGCTCGTGAATTTTACGAGCTGAGCCAACACCGATTGAAAATGCAGAAATATTACAATGCATTGTTTGAAAAAGAGTATGTGGGGTATCGTTTTGTGGATTGGAAGATTGTGGCGATTACAGATGAGAATGAAATAGCCGCCATTGAAGAAGGAATTTCCGGTCCTTATGACGTGGTAAATATTCATATATCGAAAGCGATAACACTTCTATCCGATAGTGACAAGCCTGACTATGAGAATTCAATTAAAGAAAGCATTAGTGCAGTAGAAGCTTTGTGTGAAGTAATTACCGGTGTAAAAGGAAAAGAAGCAACACTAAGTAAGCTGTTAAAAAAGCTGGAAGAAGACGGGGTGGTAATTCACTCGGCTATGAAATCCGCATTTTTGACCTTGTATGGCTATACAAGCGATGCCAATGGTATCCGCCATGCAGGGAACATTGGAGGTCCGTCTTCCACCTTTGAAGAAGCAAAATTTATGCTGGTATCCTGTAGTGCTTTTGTCAATTACCTGATAGCGGTATCGGCAAAATAGAATTAGATTTAAAGTACAATCTTTTCCACCAGACCGGCGGCATCACGGATACAGTCAGAACAGCTGCGGAGCGGTTTTCCGGTTTTTGCCCCCTTTAAATCCTTGCAGGTAAGCGAGCCGTTCGCTTCCAAAAATGATTGGGTAATAGCCTTGGAAATCTGATAAGTGGAGGCTTTGCTGTCGGGCTGGTTCAGATTTTTGGAACTGTGTATCATGCCTGCCACTGCACAGGCACCGGATACGGCACCGCAGGTTCCTTCCATACTGCCCATGCCCAGTCCCATGGCTTCAGTTACCGCAAACATGGTTTCTTCGTCCATACCGGCAAGGTCACAATAGGTACAGGCAACAGCCTGTGCACAGTTATAGCCCCGGTTATGGCGTTCAATGGTTTGGTCGATTCTGGATTTCATAAAAATTTCTCCTTTGTATTTTAGAGGTGCATAATTTTTATCGGAGCTGTAATGCAATACAACTTCTAATGATAAAAATTATGCACATTCTAGATTGCTTTTTTCGATGATTTTTTTATTTATTTTGTTAACAGCATCATAATCTCATTACTTCTTGCAATGAAGGCAGCCATACCTTCGGAAGAAAGTGGCTGATTGGAAATCAGAGCAAGGTCGTAAAGCTGTTTGCAGAACATCGGTACATGCTCGGAATCCTTGTTTTCAAAAATGTATTTTACCAACGGATTGTTTGCATTCAATACCAAGGTTTCGTTTCCGCCGAACATAGACGGATCCATGCCGTACATATTGTACATTTTCATCATGTCCTGCATACGGCGGCTTTCCTCAGAAAGTGTAATCATAGAGGAAATGTTTTCGTCTTTCAGTTTTGTAACTTCCACGTTCAGATTTTCTTTTCCGAGAGCTTTTTTAAATACCTCAGTCAGAGTATCTGTGGTTTCCTTCAAATCTTCCTCAGAAACATCTTCTTTCAGAGATTCTGTGACATCTGCGTCGATTCTCTGGAAACGGTAGTTCTCGTTTCTGGCTTCCAGTTGAGAGATAAAGGAGGTGTCAATGTTGTGGTCTAAGATAACCGCATCCATATTCTGCTCCTTAAACATACGAATGTACTGGCTCTGCTGCTGGGTATCTGTAACATAGTAAACAGTCTCCCGGGTATCCTTATCTGCATCTTCGGCAGTATCTTCAACAGTGGAATCGGTGTTTTCTTCCGTAGTTTCCTCTGTGTTTTCCGGCTCTTCCTTTTTCTTGAGAATCTCCGGCAGAGTAATATACTCATCATTCAGATTCTTGAAGAGGATATAGTCGTTCATCTTATCGCAGAATTTCTCATCCTTCAGGCAACCGAATTTGATAAATGGGCTGATGTCATCCCAGTATTTCTCATAGGCTTCCTTATCTGTCTTGCACATGCCGGTGAGCTTGTCTGCCACCTTTTTCGTAATGTAATCGGAAATCTTCTTTACAAATCCATCATTCTGCAGAGCACTTCTGGAAACATTCAGCGGAAGGTCCGGACAGTCGATAACACCCTTTAACAGCATCAGAAATTCAGGAATGACTTCTTTGATGTTGTCTGCAATAAAGACCTGATTGTTGTAAAGTTTGATGGTTCCCTCGATAGATTCGTATTCTGTGTTGATTTTCGGGAAATACAAAATACCTTTCAAATTAAACGGATAATCCATATTCAGATGAATCCAGAATAACGGCTCCTTGTAATCTTGGAATACCTTACGGTAAAAAGCACGGTATTCTTCATCGGTACAGTCATTTGGATGTTTTGCCCAAAGTGGGTTGGTGTCATTCAAAGGTACCGGACGTTTTACGATTTTTGCTTTTTCCATACGAGGAGAAACCTCGACTTGTTCTTTGGTGCCATCCTCGTTTTCTTTTTCTTCGTATTTTGCCTCTTCTACGATGTTTTCCACAACGGTATCTTTTTCCGTTACTTCGTCAGCCGGAATGGTTTCGTACTCTGTCTCAGCATTTGCTTTTTCCAAAAAGATTGGGGTCGGCATGAAGGAACAGTATTTTTCAATGACTTCTCTTGCACGGTATTCATTGGCAAATTCCAGACAATCCTCATTTAAGAAAAGGGTAATAGTGGTACCCACTTCTGCCTTGTCGCCGTCTTTCATGTCAAACTCAGTTCCGCCGTCGCATTCCCAGTGAACCGGTGTGGCACCTTCCTTATAGGAAAGAGAATCGATGTGCACTTCGTCTGCCACCATAAAAGCAGAGTAGAAGCCCAGACCGAAGTGACCGATAATCTGTTCCTCGCTGGCTTTGTCTTTGTATTTTTCTAAGAAATCCGTTGCACCGGAAAATGCAATCTGGTTGATGTATTCCTCTACCTCGTCAGCAGTCATACCAAGACCGTTATCTATAAACTGTAAAGTTTTTTCCTCCGGGTTTACAATGACTTTGATTTTTGCCTCATAGTCATCCGGGAGAGTGTACTCACCCATTAAATCTAATTTTTTCAATTTGGTAATGGCATCGCAGCCGTTGGAAATCAACTCACGGTAAAAAATATCGTGGTCAGAATACAGCCATTTTTTTATAATCGGGAAAATATTGTCGCTGTTGATTGAAAGATTTCCATGTTTCGCACTCATGAGAAACACACTCCTTTTCTTATAAAAATATTTTGATCCAGCAAAGCGGGAATATCATGCTTTTTTAGATGTCTGCAGCTTTTTTACTGCTCTGATAGTTATAGTAATACTGGCACAGGGAAAAGTCAAGGGGAAATTAGCACTCGAGAAAAAAGAGTGCTAACAGAACGACGGAAAGTATTGAATTTACTGGTATTACGGTACTTTCTAAACTTTTTGTAAAGTCTGATCAGAAGGGCTGCGCAGTTGTTTCTGGAGAATGGATATGCTACAATGAAAAAGTATAGAAGCGTTTCGAACAGAAAGATTCCGAGGGTACATAAAAGAAAAATGGAGGAAATACATGACAAATGCGACAAAGGCGGCGCTGGAAGCGTCATTAAAAAAGCTGCTTTTGAAAAAGCCGCTGGACAAAATTACGATCAACGATCTGACGACAGACTGCGGCATCAGCCGGATGGCGTTTTATTATCATTTTAAAGACATTTATGATCTGGTGGAATGGGCATGTGTGGAGGACGGAAAGCGTGCGTTGCAGGGCAAAAAGACATACGATACGTGGCTGGAGGGAATTGCGCAGATATTTGAGGCAGTATTGGAAAACAAGCCATTTATTATGAATGTATACCATGCGGTTGCCCACGAAAAAGTGGAGCAGTATTTGTACAAGCTGACGTATGAACTGATCGTAAATGTCGTGGAAGAAAAATGCAAAGGCATTGCGATTGCGGACGGGGATAAACGCTTTATTGCAGATTTTTATAAATACAGTTTTGTGGGCATTATGCTGGACTGGATTAAGCAGGGCATGAAAGAAGATTACGGGGAAATTGCCAGAATGATCGCGATCACGCTGCACGGCGGCATCGCGAATTCCATCAGGAACTTTACAAAAGCGGAGGAATGATAAGTTTTTTATCATTTCTCTTTTTTTGTAAATTGAAAAGAGACAAAATCGGTCATACTATATAGGCATCACTTAATAACAGATGAAAGGCATCCAATATCGGTTGTACACGATACCAAACGCAACAGAGTGTCAATGTGTAGCTATTTGAAGAAAGGTGGTTATCTATATGGCTAAAAAGAAATTAACATTAGGTATGGCAGCGGCTGCGGCAGCGGGCACAGCGGTTTATGTGGCGAAGAAGTCTCAGGATAAGAAGAATCAGAACGGCACATCACAGAACGACATTCGGGATAAGGCAAATTCTGGTTGGTCATTGACACAGCATAAAATAAATTCAGGTTGG
>USPJ01000003.1 GCA_900556645.1 uncultured Lachnospiraceae bacterium | reverse complement strand
TCATTGTCCTATTGACGGGTAGCACATCATTGCGGGCGGTGAAGCACCACGCCTCCGCCGCCGGAGGCCCACACGGACCGACAGACGTGGTGCCTCCGGACGAAGGAACAAGGTTTTGCGGGCAGTGAGACACCACGCGCCGTCGCGTCCAACGCCTTAGCAGCACGCCCCATCGCGTCCGGCGCCCCAGCAGCTGCTATTTTTCCCGTTATTAGACATATCTACCTTGAAAAAAATTGCAATTGGTGTACAATTATACATGTAAAAACTGAGAGGAGACAACAAGATGACGGATTGGGGAAGAAATGATCCGTGCTGGTGCGGCAGCGGAAAGAAATACAAGAAATGCCATTACGAGTTCGATCGTAAATTGGAAGAATTATACGACATGGGTGCAGTGGTTCCAAGCCGGGACATTATCAAGACACCGGATGAAATTGAGGGAATTCGCAAGAGCGCGCAGGTGAACATTGCGGTGCTGGATTATGTGGCGGAGCATATCAAAGCCGGAATGACTACCGAGGAAATCGATGCCATGGTCTATGAGAGAACCACGGCAATGGGAGGAATTCCGGCACCGTTGCATTATCAGGGCTTTCCCAAAAGTGTCTGCACTTCTGTCAACGAGCAGGTTTGCCACGGAATCCCTTCCAAGGAAGATGTTTTACAGGAAGGGGATATTGTGAATGTGGATTGTTCCACCATTTTGAACGGATATTTTTCCGATTCCTCCCGTATGTTCTGTATCGGGGAAGTGTCACCGGAAAAGAAACGTCTGGTGGAAGTGGCAAAGGAATGTGTGGAAAAAGGTCTGGAACAGGTAAAGCCTTGGGGATTTCTGGGAGATATGGGACAGGCAGTTCACGATCATGCCTATGCCAACGGTTACACCGTGGTAAGAGAAATCGGAGGTCACGGAATCGGATTAGAGTTTCACGAAGACCCTTGGGTTGGATATAACACCAAGCAGGGAACGGATATGCTGATGGTCCCGGGGATGGTATTTACCATAGAACCGATGGTCAATATGGGCGGCGTGGATATCTATATTGATGATGAGAATGATTGGACCGTATATACACAGGATGGCAAACCAAGTGCCCAATGGGAGGTTATGGTATTGGTAACCGAAGAGGGCTACGAGGTGTTGTCTTATTAGACAGAGAGGATAAATATGTTTGAGAGAATTGATTATATTGTAGAGAGAATAGATGGGGATTATGCATATTTGCAGCAGGAGGAGCAGTCCCAGGAGGAACTGAAATGTGTGGCAAGGGCATTGCTGCCTCCGGAGATACAGGAGGGAAGCCGACTGAAATATGAAATGCTACAGTATGAGATGATTTAATTAAATAATTGCACAATTTTTAAAATAGAACAATATTATCTGAAAAACTGTTGCAAATATACGGAAAATTTAATAGAATGGTAGTAAGCTAAAGGAACCAAGGAGGAAAAATTATGGATAATGAAATGAAAAAAAGTAAGCCATTGAAAGGAATCAAGGCAAAGTTACTGAAAACCATACTTCCATGTGTTGCAATTGCAATTATAGTGATTATTGTAATCTCTTATGTGGCATCCAAAGAGATTATTGTTCAGGAAGCAAAAGATTTGCTACGGGCAGAATCAAAGATGAATACAAGAGAGTTGGAGACATGGACAACAGGTATTCTTAATACCTTGGACATAGTGCAGAACACAATGCAGACAATTCCTATGAGTGAGGAAATGGAGAAAACTTATCTGGCAACTACCGTAGGTATGAGTGAAGATTATCCAAACGGTGTTTATGTAGGGGATGATCAGGGAAAATACGTGGATATGTCAGGATGGGTACCGGATGCAGATTATGTGGTCACAGAGAGAGACTGGTATCAGGAAGGTCTGACCCATGAGACATTTGCCTTTGGTGCACCATATTTAGATGCAGACAGCGGAGCATTTATTGTAAGTGCCAGTGCATTAATTCAGACGAATAATGGTGCAAAAACTGTTGCGGCAACGGATGTTTTTCTGAGTTATGCTTCTGAGATGGTATCGGATATTAAAGTTATGGGTGATGGCTATGCCTTTTTGGTAGATACGGACAGTAATATAATTCTGGCACATAAAGATAAGGATTTGGTGGCACAGAGTGTATTTAAGGATAGCGAAGATGCTTATATCAGAGCCGTTGCAGATAAAATAGGAAGTGACAGCGGAAAAGTACAGACAGTAAAGGTGGGAAAAACCGTTTATTATGTGGAAATAGAACCGATAAAAGGCACTAGCTGGGCACTGGTTTCCAATGTAAAAGAAAGTACGGTATTAAAGGAATTAGGAAATTTACAGAGTAAAATTATTTTTGTCATGGTAGTGGCAATTATTATCATCGGAATTTTGATAGAGCGAATTGTACATATCGTAGTAGATCCGATTAAATCCCTGACCAGTGATATCGGTAGAATTACCGAAGGTGACTTTACTGTTGAGGTTCAGACCAAAGGTGAGGATGAAGTGGCTGTTATGGGAAACAGTATGAAGGAATTTATCGGAACCATGAGAGGAACCATCGGAGATATTTTCTCCATATCCGGTCAGTTGAATCAGCAGGCAGAAAACAGCAGTGCTGTATCGGAAACCTTATACGGTTCGGCGGCAACCCAGTCCTCATCCATGAAAGAGCTGAACGCAACTGTAGAAGAACTGGCAAAATCCGTAACAGAGGTGGCAGAGAATGCTACGTCGTTGGCAATGATTGTTTCCGAAGCAGATCAGATTGGAAGCGATGCCAGCAAGAAAATGAAGGATACGGTTGTGATTTCCGGTAAAGGAAGAGATGACATGGATAAGGTAAAACGTGCCATGGACGACATCCAGAAATCCGTTACACAGTTGGAGGCAGCCGTGGGTCATGTGGGAGAGTCCACCGAGGAAATTACCAAGTTTGTAGAGATTATCGGAGATATTGCATCCCAGACAAATCTGCTTTCCCTGAATGCAGCCATTGAAGCAGCCAGAGCGGGAGAGGCAGGAAAAGGATTTGCAGTTGTTGCGGAAGAAATTCGTAATCTGGCGGAGACAAGTGCAGGAGCCGTTGATAAAATATCAGCAATTACGGCAGAAATCAATACACTGGTAGATGATGCGGTAGATAAAACCAAAATAAGTGCTCAGAACATCAATGACAGTGAGGAATTAATTACCACGGCATATCATACCTTCCACGATATTTATAAGACCATTGGAGAGACCAATGATTTGGTTCAGGAGATGATTGCCAATGTCAATAAGGTGGATGAGGTAGCAACCTCCGTAGCGGCAATTACCCAAGAGCAGTCAGCCAGTGCAGAAGAGATTCTGGCAACCTCAGAGAATTTAGCACAGGAGGCATTAAGTGTTACGGACAATAGTGAGAACGTGGCACAGTCTGCACAAAGCGTTGCAGAGCATGCAGAGAAGCTGGCTGATGAGATGAAACACTTTAAGATTTAATAGGATATCTGAAACATAAAAGCTACGAGAGACAGTCTGAAAAGGCTGTCTCTTTTGATATGGATATTTTGTTGTGCAATTGGCAATACTTGTAAAAAAGGAAGAAGAGAGGTTTTATGAGAGTACCAAAACATATCGGAATCATACCGGACGGCAACAGACGCTGGGCATTGGAACATAACATGGAAAAAAAGGACGGGTATCAATACGGCTTGCATCCGGGAATTGAATTGTTGCGAAAGGCAAAAGAATATGGAGTGCAGGAACTGACCTATTACGGATTTACCACGGACAACTGCAAACGTCCCAAAGAGCAGTTTGCAGCCTTTCAGAGTGCCTGTGTGGAGGCTGTGGAAATGCTGTGTGAGGAAGGAGCAGACCTTCTGGTTATAGGAAATACAGAGTCCAAATGTTTTCCCAGAGAACTGATTCCCTATTGCAACAGAAGCCGTATCAACGGAGGAGGAATCCGATTGAATTTTCTGGTAAACTATGGATGGGAGTGGGATCTGTCTCATATAGGAATCGACGGGAAGCCCTATTCCCATGATATTTCCAGAATTGATATGATTATCCGTTGGGGCGGCATGAGAAGGCTCTCCGGTTTTCTGCCCATACAGTCGGTATATTCGGATTTTTATGTGAAGGAGAATTATTGGCCGGATTACAAAGAGAGAGATTTTCTGGAAGCTCTGGAGTGGTATCAGCGGCAGGATGTCACCTTGGGAGGATAAAAAAGGGGTATCCCTCAGTCTTATGACTTTGGGGATACCTCTTCTTTTTTCGTTCTGCGTTTCTGGGCAAATAAATCTTTCCAGATAGCAGGATGGAATAATATTAACAGCGGGAAGAGTTCCAGTCTTCCGGCTAACATATCAAACATCAATACATATTTAGAAAATGGGGAGAAGAGACTAAAGTTCTCCGTAGGTCCCACCATTTCCAGTCCCGGTCCGATGTTGTTGATGGTGGCGGCAACCGCCGTAAAGTTTGTAACCAAATCTTTTCCGTCAAAGGATATAGCAAGAACTGAGGCGGAAAAAATCAGCATAAATGTGATAAAATATACATTTATGGCACGAACAACCTCATGCTCCACCGGTTTATATTCCATCTTGATTTTCTTAATACTCTTTGGATGGATATAAGAATTTAACTCCTTAATCAGGGTTTTCACCAGTACCATAAAACGGGAAACCTTGATACCGCCTCCGGTACTGCCGGCACAGGCACCCACAAACATTAAAAGCACCAATACGGTTTTGCTGGTCTGAGGCCATAGGTTAAAGTCCACCGTGGAAAATCCCGTGGTGGTAATGATAGAAGCCACTTGGAAAGAGGAATGGGTCAGTGCGTCAAAAATGCCTGCCGAGGTATCTAAGATATTGAAAAAGATAATAGCAGTGGCAACTGCAATAATTGCAAAATAGCATCGTACCTCTTCCACTTGAAGGGCTTTCTTAAATTTACGGAATACCAGAAGGTAATAGGCGTTAAAATTCACACCAAATAAAATCATAAAAATGGTAACTACCCATTGCAGGTAAGGGGAATATCCCATAATACTGTCATTTTTGATTCCGAAACCTCCGGTGCCAGCAGTACCAAAACTGGTGGTTAAAGCGTCAAAGACAGGCATTCCGCCCAAAAGCAGGAAAATAATTTCCAAGATCGTCATACCAAAATAAATGAGGTATAAAAGTCTTGCGGTGTATTTTACCTTCGGAACTAATTTTCCTACGGAAGGTCCCGGACTTTCTGCCCGCATCAGGTTAATATGGGAGCCGCCGCTAAGGGGAATGATGGCAAGAAGGAATACTAATACGCCCATGCCGCCAATCCAATGGGTAAAGCTCCGCCAAAATAAGGAAGTGTGGGATAATGTCTCCACATCACTTAAAATGCTGGCTCCGGTGGTGGTAAAACCGGAAATGGTCTCAAACAAAGCATTTGTAAAAGACGGAATCTCGCCGGTAAGCCAAAAAGGCAAAGCACCAAAGATACTCAAAAATATCCAACTGAGGGAGGTGGCAATGCAGCCTTCCTTCAGATAAAAAACATAATCCGCCGGCTTTCGCAGAGTCATCAGCGTTCCAAAAAGAAAACAGAGCACGGCAGTGATTAAGTAATAAAAACCTACATTCTCCCCATAGATAAGGGCAACTGTGCAGGGGAGAAGCATCAGAATGCCTTCGATTTTTAAAACGTGTCCTAAAATATAGCGAATAATTGAACTGTTCATCTCATCCTCCGTTACGCCAAAATATCCTGAATGTTGTCAAAACCGGTGTGGGTTGTGACAATCATAACGGTATCGCCCACTTTAATGCAGTCTTGACCGCTTGGGATGATAATAGTGCCGTTTCGGTTAATGAAGGAAATCAGCAAATCTTTTTTCAAGGCTAAATCCTTCAAAGGAACATTGGTTACAGCAGATTCCTTGTCCACACGAAATTCAATGGCTTCTGCACGATAATCAAAGAGATGATAAAGGGTCTCAATGTGATTGCTGTTCATGGAATTTTTCTTCGCACGGACATAGGCAATAATCGCTTCTGCAGTAATGTAACGAGGATAGACCACGCTGCCTAAATCCAGACGGCTGATAACATCCTTGAAATTGATACGGTTAATCTTGGTGATAACCTTTGCGTTGGACACCTGTCTGGCGTGAAGGGTTAAAAGAATATTTTCCTCGTCAATACCGGTCAGGGGAACAAAGGATTCCACATATTCGATACCCTCTTCCTTGAGAAGCTCTTGGTCAGTGCCGTCACCGTTAATGATGACTGCCTTTGGCAAAAGGATGCTGAGTTCTTCACAACGAGCCTGATTCTGTTCAATAATTTTTACCGAGATTCCCATATTCAAAAGCTGGTTTGCCAGATAGTAAGCAGCCTTGCCGCCGCCGATAATCATGGTGTTTTTTACATGATTGGTTTTAAAGCCTATCTTTTCAAAAAATGCCTTGGAAGATTTTCGGGAGGAAACCACGGAAATAATATCCCCCTGTGTAATCTGGAAATCTCCCGAAGGGATATGTACCTGACCATTTCGCTCCACGGCACATACCAGAATATTGTCTGCCAGATTCTGACCCAGATAGGTAATGCTCATTCCATCTAAAATATTACCCTCAGGAACCTTAAATTTAATCAGTTCTGCCTGTCCATGGGCAAAAGAGTTGACCTCCAAAGCCGTAGGAAGATAAAGGATACGGGCTGCCTCCTTGGAAGCCTCCAGCTCAGGATTGATAATCAGAGCCAGTCCCAGTTTTTCCTGTAAGTAAGCAACTTCTTTGCTGTAATCCGGGGTGCGGACTCTTGCAATAGCTGCACAGTTACCCACACGTTTTGCTACCGTACAACAGAGCAGGTTCAGTTCGTCAGAATCGGTTACGGCAATAATCAAATCGGTATTTTCAATACCGGCCTCCATCTGCACACTGTAGCTGGCACCGTTTCCCACCAGACCCATGACGTCATAGAGATTTGCCAGTTCGTGAAGCCTTTGGGCATTCTTGTCAATAATGGTAATATCGTGGCCTTCCTTGCTCAGTTGTTCCACCAAAGTGGCACCTACCTTGCCACAGCCTACGATGATAATATGTAATCCCTCCTGTATGGGACTCTTTGCTTTTAACATTTTCCAATACCTCCATTATATACACCTATATACTATACCACCATAGAGACAAAAAATCATTAGATAGATTGGCAAAAAATAGGGAAAGATTTCGTACAAGATTCATAGTTTGGAATCCGAAATAAGTTGAGAATACAAAACCCCTTTCCTGCATACAATGTAAAAACAAAGATTGCAGGGGAAAATCCTTGAAGAGTTATATAGAAGAAAGAGCAATGGAAATTGCCAAATATATCATCGAACATAATGCCACTGTAAGGCAAACTGCAAAAGAGTTTGGAATCAGTAAAAGTACCGTACATAAAGACGTCACAGAACGTTTACAACAGATAAACCCGGCGTTGGCAAAAGAGGCAAGGCAGGTGCTGGATATCAATAAACAGGAACGGCATATCCGTGGCGGAATGGCAACCAGGGAAAAATATTTACATAAAAATTAGGGAAAAAACGAAAATAGGGGAGTGGTGTAAACGGCTCCCACTTGATATTTTCGTTGAAACATCCCGGCTTTTATTCTATACTAAGGAAAAAGACAGGAGGGAGAAATATGCCATTTATTGATTCAAAAATCACATTACAGCTTTCTAAGGAAAAAGAGGAAAGCATTAAGCAGAAGCTGGGACAAGCGGTGTCTATTCTGGGAAAATCAGAAGGTTTTCTTATGGTAGGCTTTGATGATGAGTATACACTATATATGGGAGGAAAAGAACTGGAAAAAGGAGCTTTCGTCACCGTGAAGCTGTTTGGAAATGCCTCATCCTCGGCATATGAGAAGATGACAGGAGAAATCTGTAAAATCTATGAGGAAGAATTGGGAATTCCGGGAAATGCGGTTTATGTTACCTATGCAGGGGTAAACGACTGGGGATGGAACGGAAAGAATTTTTAATGAAAAAAAGGGAAGGGACTTAAACGATTGAAACTCGTGAAGCCTCTTCCCTTTTTTTGTGTATTTATAATTATAGATTACTGATTCAAAATATGATTGGTATTGCGAATCAAATCCTGTACCTCCACTGCCATCTGAGAAACGTTTGCCATGGAATTGACAATAGTCTCGCTGTTGGTGCAGGTCTGATTTATATCCTCTAAGGTATGGTTTACATTTTTCAGAAGATCTGCAATGGCAGATTTGAACGCGTTAACCACAGCCTCTACATTCTGAATAGCCTCTCGTACTGCCAAATCGTTTTCCTGAGCGGAACCCACGGCATTTTTAGAGCTGGCAGATAAATCCCGAATGCTGGTAGCAGCAACGGCAAATCCCCGTCCGGACTCTCCGGCTTTGGCTGCCTCGATGGCGGCATTTAAGGAGAGGAGATTGATGCGGGAAGCAATGGTATTGTTCAGTTCATTGAGTTCGTTCATTTTGTTTACCACATTGGTCATTTCTTTGGAGTTGTTCTGTCCAAGATTTCCGATGGCCATAGCCTCTTTCTTGGCGTCGGTAATGCTCTTGCTCAGTACATCAAAAATATCCATTAGCTTCTGATTGATTTCTAAAACCTGATGGTTGATAGCATCCACATTCTGACGTTCTTTTTTGATTTCGTTAATAACATACTGGTGGCAGTTCTCTTTTTCGTTAATACCCAGCACAAGAGCCGTTGCCATAGCACGACAACTGTCGTAACCACAGGCGTGGCAGTCGAAGTTGCGTTCGGTATCGGTGGTTTTACCCAGAGATTCAAATGCCAAATCCAATTCGCTTTCGGAGACGGAACGTTTGGTGCTGGCTTCAGAAGTGTAAAGTCGTTTAAAGTCCCGAAGCTCTAAATTTTTATCAAAATAATCAAATTGCTCGTCCACACCGTTTTTGGTATGTGATTTACGGACTTTGCGGACATCCCTTTCTAAAGTATGCATGATAGTATGTATTTCAAAAGGATGTGCTTCACAGCCTATGGCAGGTCCCGCATTACAACCCATTTCGCAGTTTAATACGTCAAAGACATGAGGACGGTTTTCCTTTGGCTGAGACAGATAGGTGGACAAATTATGATATACCTTGTTGATGCCCTCTGAGGTAAGAATCTTAAGCTCCGGGTGATGGATTAAAAGATTTTTCATCAGTCCGCCGGGACGCGGGTAAATGGCACCCTCTAATCCTTCATAGGTATCAGGTTTGTCCGATTTTGGAATGGTAATATTATGTTCTTTCAGATAGCCGGCAAAATGTTCAATGGTTACATTGTAGTTGATAATGCCGGTCTGCTTAAATTCATCAATTTTGGCAATACAAGGGGAAAGTGCAGCGATTTTACCGTGGAAGCCCTCGTAATTGCGGATATAAACTCCGAGACAGGACATTGGACTGTGAATCGGAGACAGATAGGAAATCAAACTGGTATTATGCTGTAGAGCATAGTTGACGATTGCCGCACAAGGCTGTGAAATCATCTTGTTTTCAGGATTTTCTTCGATAGCACGCACATGAGCCCAAGTACAGATGTCAGCACCAAAGGATACGTCGTAAATCTTGGAGATACCTTTGTTTCGCAGCCAAGATAAAACATCCTCCCAATTATCCGAGAATGCAACACGAAATGCAGGTGCCATAATCACAGCTATTTCCTCATGATTGTTAAGACCTTCAAAGAAACGATCAGTATCATCCTGGTAGCTGCGAGCATGATGCGAACATGCCGTAATACAGGAGCCACATTTAATACATTTGTTATCATCAATATTAATGATAAGATTTCCGTCTTTGTCAGTTTTGGCAATATTTGTATCCACAACGGGACAGACACGGACACAGGTGTTACAGCCAACGCATTTACTGGCATCAAGTTGAATTACGCTCATAAGGTACCGCTCATTTCATGACTTCTCTACGGTTCTGGTAAATTTTCCGAAAATATTTACTAGTACTATTATACCATAAAAAAGAGGGGGAACAAGATAGTCCCAGAGAAAGATTACGAAAAAGAAGAAAAATCCATTTTTATTTTTGAAAAAATCAGATATGATAGAGAAGAATAGGAGAAATCATATGGAAAGAGTAGAAATGACCCATACATTTGAACCAATCTATAAGGAAGATTCCAAAATTTTAATATTGGGAACTTTTCCCTCGGTAAAGTCTCGGGAGAGTCAGTTTTACTACGGACATCCTCAGAACCGTTTTTGGAAATTGCTGGCAAGACTTACCGGAGAAGAGATACCCAATACCATTCCTGAGAAAAAAGAGCTGCTTTATAAGCATGGTATTGCAGTTTGGGATGTGATTCAAAGCTGTGAGATTGAAGGCTCCAGTGACAGTTCCATAAGGAATGTGGTACCCAATGATATTGGAATCATTTTAGAGAATACAGAGATAATAGAGATTTATGCAAATGGTGCCAAGGCATACAGTCTGTATCAGAAATATATGTATCCGGTTTGTAAAAGGGAGGCTGTAAAGCTGCCCTCCACCAGTCCCGCCAATGCGGCGTTTTCCTTGGAAGGATTGGAGCAGGAGTGGGGAATCGTGAAAAAGAATCTGAAATAACTTTGACAATGATTCCGGCACAACGTATAATTAGGACGTGTTGTAGATTACTTTTAGAAGGAGGACGTCATCTTGAAAAGAGAAACCGTCATCGTAATAGACTTTGGTGGACAGTACAACCAGCTTGTGGCTCGTCGTGTGCGGGAGTGTAATGTCTACTGTGAAATTTATTCCTATAAAACAGGAATAGAGCAGATTAAAGCAATGAATCCAAAGGGAATTATTCTTACCGGTGGACCGAATAGCTGTTATGAGGCAGATTCCCCAACCTATACCCGAGAGCTTTTTGAACTGGGAATTCCGGTGTTGGGGCTCTGCTATGGTGCTCAGCTTATGATGCATATATTAGGAGGAAAGGTGGAAAAGGCAGCAGTCCGTGAGTATGGAAAAACCGATGTGACTGTGGATACCGATTCCCCATTGTTTTCCGATGTGTCAAAGGAAACCGTCTGCTGGATGAGTCATTTTGATTATATTTCTAAAGCGGCACCGGGTTTTGAAATTGTGGCAAGTACTAAGGATTGTCCGGTGGCAGCAGCCCAGAATCCAAAGGATAAGCTATATGCAATCCAATTCCATCCGGAGGTGTTGCATACCGTAGAGGGAACGAAGATGCTTTCTAATTTCGTATACCATGTGTGTGGCTGTGCCGGAGACTGGAAAATGGACTCTTTTGTGGAACATTCCATTCAGAACATTCGAGAAAAAGTAGGAGACGGAAAGGTACTCTGTGCACTTTCTGGCGGCGTGGATTCCTCTGTGGCAGCAGTTCTACTGTCTAAGGCAGTGGGCGAGCAGCTTACCTGTGTCTTTGTAGACCACGGTCTTCTTCGGAAAAATGAAGGAGACGAGGTGGAAGAGGTATTCGGACCGAATGGAAATTATGATTTGAATTTTATACGTGTCAATGCCCAGGAGCGTTTCTATGAGAAGTTAAAGGGCGTGGAAGAGCCAGAACGGAAACGTAAGATTATCGGAGAGGAATTTATCCGTGTCTTTGAAGAGGAAGCAAAGAAAATCGGAGCCGTGGATTTCTTAGTACAGGGAACCATCTACCCGGATGTGGTGGAGAGCGGCTTGGGCGGAGAATCCGCAGTCATCAAATCTCACCACAATGTGGGAGGTTTGCCGGACTATGTAGATTTTAAGGAAATCATTGAGCCGTTGCGTGATTTGTTTAAGGATGAGGTGCGGAAAGCCGGATTGGAATTGGGAATACCGGAGCATTTGGTATTTCGTCAACCATTCCCGGGACCGGGACTGGGCATCCGAATCATCGGCGAAGTGAATGCAGAAAAGGTAAAGATTGTGCAGGATGCAGACGCTATTTACCGGGAAGAGATTGCAAACGCCGGACTGGACCGCAGTATCGGACAGTATTTTGCAGCTCTTACCAATATGCGTTCCGTAGGTGTTATGGGGGATGAGAGAACCTATGACTATGCGGTGGCATTGCGAGCAGTCAATACCATTGACTTTATGACAGCCGAGGCGGCGGAGATTCCGTACGAGGTGCTGAATAAGGTAATGAGCAGAATTATTAATGAGGTTCGGGGGGTTAACCGGGTCATGTATGATTTGACCAGTAAGCCGCCGGGAACGATTGAGATGGAGTAGACGATAAAATGTGGGAATCCGCTTAAACAGTGGGTTCCCTTTTTTAGTGGTTGCAAAATGGTTGCAAAAACTTTGCATTCACTCTTTTTTAAGAATCTTAAGCCGGATAGTATGACCGGCATCAATCACTCATTCGAGTAATTTTCACATAAAACATTCTACAAACATTTTCGGATTATCGAAAATCATATGCCACATATCTTTTGAAAAAAGATAGAGAAATTTTAGTAATCAGTTCTGACTCGTTCCAAATAGAAGGTGAAAGAGGAAAGTTTTTTACTTTGATTTAGTAATGAGCTTTTTTTCAACCCAAATGTATTACAAAGCTTAAAAAGTTTTATCGGCATTTAGTAATGAGGGGAAAGTCACCCCAAATGTATTATGAGGGATTTGAAAAAGCTGTTTGAAAGAATTTTCTTTTTATTTTTAGTAATGCCTCTCTTACTGAACCAAATGAATTGTGAGAGGGAAAGATTCAAAAAAATTCGAAGTGGCTTACGGATTAGAGAAAAGATGTCCCACATAACTTATGAGAAAGCAAAGGAGGTGGGCACATGGCTCAGAAAATGTATGTGGATGTAAATGAAATTATGAAAGATTGGGGGTGTTCCAGAGCAAAAGGATATCAGATTATTGCAGAACTTAATGCACAGCTTCTGAAGATGAATCCTCACTCCATAATTATACAAGGCAAGTGTAACAGAAAGTGGTATTTAGAAAACTGCTATGGTGCCTTGGATGACGAGGACGGTGACTTAGATGAAGATAGTTAAATCAGAAGCACCGGGACAATTCTTCGTTGTAGGTATGGATGTGGCAAAGGATCATAGACTGAGCTTGACGGAACGAGGAATGTTGCTCACCTTGTTGTCGTTGCCGCCTGATTGGGATTTTACAGTGGAAGGAATGATAAAAATCCTTCCGGATGGGCGAGATCGTATAAGAACTGCAATGAACAATTTAAAAAGATATGGTTACGTTAGGCAAGCCCAAGGAAGACGAGAAGACGGCTCCTTTGATAGTGGGTATATGGAAATCTATCATAAGCCATTTGATGTGTCTGGGGTTGATGATAAACCGCCATCGGTTTTGCCGTCGTCGGAAAATCCGACATCGGGTAAGGCGATACAAGTTAATAACCATATATCTAATAACAATAAATTAAATAACTATGAATGTGTGGGCACACTGGAAGCATCTGATTATGAAAAGCTTTGCTCTCTGCATGAGAAGGCTCTTGTTGATTATCAGATTGAGCGAATCAAAGCACATCACTATATCGGCCATATGAATTTCGATAGGATTGATCAGATGTGTAAGGAGTATGAAACTCGGAAGTCGGTAAGCCCACCTAAGAAAAAGAATTCGTTTCATAACTTCCATGAGCGTGACTATCCGCCCAGATATTGGGAGGAACTGGAACGAAAGCTATTGGCAAATTGAAAGGAGGCTGCTTATGTCAGCAAGTAAAGATAAAGACAGAGGAACTTGGATAGCCTATATCCGTTATAAAGACTGGAAGGGAGAAAACCAAGTACACAAGAAAAGGGGCTTTGCAACCAAGCGCGAAGCTTTGGAGTATGAGCGTCAGTTTTTGGTAAAGAAGTCAAAGGATTTAAATATGCCATTTCCGGACTTTGTAGATATCTATATGTCGGATATCAAGCCAAGAATTAAATACAACACATACCGTTCTAAGGAGTACATTATCAGGGATAAGATATTGCCGTATTTTAAAAATTTCAGTGTGAGTAGTATCACTGCACCGGACATTGTGCAGTGGCAGAATGAGTTGTTGCAGTTTCGCGATAGTGAAGGAAAATCCTATACCGCAACATATTTGCGGACGATTCAAAATCAGTTAAATGCCATTATGAATCATGCAAGCAAATACTATTCCCTAAAAGAAAACCCGGTGCAGAAAATCAGTAAGATGGGGCGTGCAAAAGCAAAGGAAATGTCCTTTTGGACGGAAGATGAGTACCTTGCTTTTTCAGAAGAAATGAAGAAAAAGCCGGTATCCTACTATGCTTTTGAAATCCTGTATTGGACTGGGATAAGAGAGGGAGAGTTGATTGCGCTTACCGTCGGTGATTTTAACTTAAAGAAACGTACTTTGAAAATCAGTAAATCCTTGCAGCGTATAAAGGGAGAAGATGTAATCACGGATCCTAAAACAGAAAAGAGCAATCGTGTGATTGACCTTCCCCAGTTTCTTTGTGATGAAATGGAAGATTATATCGGGATGCTTTATAAAGCAGATAAGTCTTCACGTTTGTTTACTATCTCAAAAAGCTATCTTCATCATGAGATGGATAGAGGCTGTAAAGCTTCAGGCGTAAAACGAATTCGTATCCACGACCTTCGCCATAGTCATGTGGCACACCTGATTGAACTTGGCTTCTCTCCGGTTGAGATAGCGGAACGTCTTGGGCATGAAAGTATGGCAGTCACTATGACTTACTCACATCTCTATCCATCTAAAGGTAGGACGATGGCAGATCGCCTAGGAGAAGATAGGGAAGCGCATCAGAAAGGAGCCTGACTATGGGAAAGATATATCGCAGAGAGACTTTGAAAACTAGTACTACACCAAAGAAAAAGGACGAAAAACGCCGTAAGAGAAACGTGATTATGAACTTTCGGGTATCACCGGAGGAAAAAGAGCGTATTGAGGAACGCATAGCATTGTCAGGTCTTATGAAATCCGAGTATTTCATAAGTAGTTGCCTAGATAACAAAGTCGTGGCCTATGGCAATGTGCGTACCTTTGAAAAGATAAAACAATCCTTGATAGACATAGAGGAATATCTGTCAAAGATAGAGCGAACGGATGAACTTGATCCTGTCGTGATGGAACAGCTTTTGATGATTCTGGAATTATATCAAGGATTGAAGAATTGATACGAAGAGGCGTCAATCTGACGTCAACTAAGATGATAAGTTGACGCCAAAATGACGTCTCTTGTTATATGCAACCGCAGGCGTAAATATATCCGATAAGGATTTATTTACGACAAGGTTTTACAAGGGAAGGGCGTCGCCCGGGAGTGTAACTCCCGATGAGACCGGGGATGGCATCGCCGGGGCAGAGCCCCAAAAGATTAGGTAAGGCATCGCTTTAGGGCGAAGCCCTATTGAGATTGGGTTAGCCATCGGCAAGGGCAAAGCCCTTATGAGATGCCTGTCATGGCGAATGACTGCACTCCGCACAGGAGTCCCTCGGAAGAGCCCGTCTTTTGATACGAAGTGTCAAAAGTCATAAGGCGTTACTTTCGCCGAAAGTAACAAAGGCATTTACAGAAAAAATACACTTTTACTCCAGTGGAGCACAAGTTAGAAAGGAGATTCAAATTGGGTTCAATATCAATGCCTCAGGGCAGAGGAAATAGACAGCATAATCTCCGGAATTACGGAGAGGGAAAATTGCCAAGCAATGTGGATGCTTCCAGAACAGAGCAAAATATTGTTTGGAAAGATGAAACTACAGCTCATGCATATCATCGAATTTTTGATGATGCAGTTAGTGAGTATAATGCAAAACAGAAACGTAAGGATCGTCAGATCAAAGATTATCGGACGCATATCCTCAATTCAAAAAATGGCGAGAAGGAGTTTTACGAGGATGTGCTTCAGTGGGGAAAGCAGGAAGACTTCATAGAACATCCTGAGTGGCGTGATATAGCAAAGGAATGTCTTCTTGAATATATTGAAGGGTTCGAGGATAGAAATCCCGGATTGGAACTTATAGGGGCTTATATCCATATGGATGAGGCTTCTCCACATATGCATTTTGATTATATCCCAGTTGCGGAAGGATATAAGAATGGGGTACAAAAGAGAAATTCTTTGGATAGAGCTATGCGCAACTTAATTGCGGTTCGTACCGGTAGCGAGTATTCACCGAGACCGGATGAAAAGGATGCATCTGGAAAGTGCACAGACAACGCTACCAAGCAGTGGAAGGAAATGGAACGAGCACATTTCCGTAAGATTTGCATAAAGCATGGATTAACCGTGGATGGAGAAATCAAGACTCCGGAGCGAGATAGTTTATCTGTCCTTGAATATAAGGCTGAAATGCGTAAGCGGGAGATAAAGAAACTGGAAACTCAGGAAAAAGAACTTAGGGTAACGCTTCGTAATCTTCAGCGCCTGATTAAGCAGGCGGAAGAAAAGTTGGAAGAGGCAAAGAAAGAAGCTGCAAGCATTATCGAATCTGCAAAAGTGAAAGCAAATGAGTGGCTTGAAAAGATTAATCTTCGCCTTGGTTTGATCCCAAAGAAAGATATCGAAGATAAGCGGAGAGAACTTGTTGGTTATTATAAGGCGTGTGAGTCCTATCTGACTAATGACATGAGGATTGCAATCAGAAACGAAGATGTTAAAGGCTATGGTGCTTTAGTAAGTCGATTAACGTCATCTAATCCTGATGGAACGGTTGCAAGACGAGATCCAGGATGGGAAGAGCTGTTTGATTTTGAAATCAAGTTTGGAGAGTATCTGGAAATGAAAAGTAAGAATGTGAAGACGGAAGATATTATCAAGGATTTAGAACAACATACAAGAATACCATCACATCATAGGTAAAAAAGGAAAATAAAGCGCAGTTTAAAGCGCAAAATGCGCTTTACCGGAAATATAGAAATAATTAAGAAAGCACTTGCTATTGTTCGCCCCGTCGAATATACTAGATATAGTGGTTGAAATAGCAATTTGAGGTATAAGAATGGAATATATGACGGCAAGCCAAGCAGCAAAGAAATGGAGCATATCTCAGCGAAGAGTTCAAATATTATGCGCTGAAGGAAGAATTCCCGGTGTCTTTAAACTTGGAGAAGCATGGGCTATTCCGGCTGATACACAAAAGCCAGAGGATAAAAGACGGAAGGATGAAACTGATAATGGGTAACTATAATGTTATAGATTTGTTTTGCGGATGTGGCGGACTTTCTTATGGATTTGAACAAGCCGGATTTAATGTTCTTTTGGGAATAGATAATGATGCAAAAGCACTTGAAACATTTGAATTAAATCATAAGGGATCAAAATCTATTTGTGGAAATATTACACAGGTGCATTATGAGTCCGATATAAAGCCCTTGATAGGTGATAAAGTTATAGATGTAATAATAGGTGGACCACCTTGTCAGGGAATGTCTCTTTCTGGACCAAGAAAGTTTGATGATCCAAGAAACAAGCTTTATCTATCATATATTAGGTTGGTGGATGAAATAAGACCCAAAATGTTTGTGATTGAGAATGTACCTGGATTAGTGGGCTTGTTTGGCGGTCAGATAAAAGACAGTATTATTGAAAAGTTTACTAAGATGGGATACGACATACAGTATAGAATATTATGTGCATCAGAGCATGGCGTTCCTCAAAGCAGACGAAGGGTTGTCTTTGTTGGTAGCAGAGTTGGCTCTTTTGAATATCCGGAAGTGCAGAAGGAAGAAGTAACATGTGAAATGGCTTTATCTGATTTACCGCCACTTATTGATGATTTGGGTACAGATATAATGCAGTATGAGACTAAGGCATCTAATGATTATCAGAAGTTGATGAGAAAAAAATCGTCAGAGGTTCGCAATCATGTTGCAGCAAATCATTCAGATCGTGTTAAAGAAATTATAGCATTGGTACCGGATGGTGGTAACTATAAAGATTTGCCGGAAGAGTATGCTCATACCAGAAATTTTCATGTGGCTTGGACGCGATTTGCAAGTAAAAAACCAGCACCAACTATTGATACAGGGCATAGGCATCATTTTCATTATAAATACAATAGAGTGCCGACTGTAAGAGAATGCGCTAGGCTGCAGTCATTTCCGGATGACTTTATCTTTTTAGGAAATAAAACACAACAGTTTAGGCAGGTTGGTAATGCAGTGCCTCCGATTATGGCACAGGAGATAGCAAAGAAGGTTATAGAAACATTGGAGAGTAGCGATGAGTGAATATAAAATACCAGAGGAATATTATTTCAGAATTCACCATGTAAGACCACGATTTAAGGGTGATATAGAAAATGTTTTGATCTATGTTGCCGAGGAATTGGCACGTGTAGGGGAAAAGCCAACAGATGAGTTTGTTAACTCGGTTAATGATGCGTTATATCAATATCCGGGAAATGCACATAGAGAACTTAAGACTATTAATAATTGGAGAACCGAGATATCCGCATTATTTGGATTTATAGAACACACGGATACAACAGATAAGCCAGGCAGGCGTGCAATAGAGCTTGCGAATAATCAGGATTTAGTAGAGAGTTTTAAAATTTTTCTATATAACTTTCAATATCCAGGTGCACATATTAAGCCGAAGAATGTACTGGAACAAATTGAAGC
>USPJ01000002.1 GCA_900556645.1 uncultured Lachnospiraceae bacterium | reverse complement strand
ATACTTTTAGAAATAATATAGACTTATAGTTGCTGTTAAGACGCAGTTCTGGCGCTGTGATCAGACTGCGCACCACAGTGTAAATTATGAAGGAGATTGAATAATGAAGAAATATGCATATGGAGTAGACATAGGTGGAACAACTGTAAAGATAGGTTTTTTTGAGACAACAGGAAAGCTTGTAGATACATGGGAGATCCCTACAAGAACTGAGAATGATGGAGAACTCATTCTTCCGGATATCGCTGAATCTATAAAAGAAAATAATGAAAAAAAGAGTATTACAACAGATGATATTGAAGGAATTGGTATGGGTGTACCAGGACCGGTGAAGGATGATGGAACAGTTCTCAAATGTGTGAATTTAGGATGGGGCGTATTCAATGTTGAAAAGGCTCTTTCAGTTATCTGCGGCGGAGTAAAAGTAAAAGCCGGTAATGATGCAAATGTTGCTGCACTTGGTGAGATGTGGCAGGGCGGCGGAAAAGGCTACGAAGACGTCGTTATGATAACTCTCGGAACAGGTGTAGGCGGCGGGATCATCCGTGGCGGAAAAATTGTTGCCGGAACAAATGGTGCAGCAGGAGAAATCGGGCATATGCCTATGATAGATGATGAGTCTGAGTGCTGTGGGTGCGGTAAAAAGGGCTGTCTTGAGCAGTATGCGTCTGCAAACGGACTTGTAAATGTGGCAGAAAAATACATAGCTGCACATAGAACCGTGGAGACGGAGCTTGACCTTAATGCAGGATTTACAGCAAAAGATGTATGCGATGCAGCAAAAGCCGGTGACAAAGCAGGTCTTGCAGCCGTAGAGGAATCAATGAGATTATTGGGAAAAGCCATGGCATCTGTTTCATGTGTGATCGATCCGCAAGTATTTGTAGTTGGTGGAGGTCTTTCAAAGGCCGGAAATATCATTATCGATACAGCTTCAAAATATTACAAAGAATATGCTTTCCACGCAAGCCGTGAGACAGAAATAAAGCTTGCAACACTTGGAAATGCAGCCGGAATGTACGGCGGTGTAAAAATGGTTATAGGGTAACCCGGTATAGGGAAATTAAAATAAGCCATCCATAATACACTAAAATATTGCAATTTGTACAAAAATAAAATATAATATTCCATTATAAAAATGCAATAAGAGGTGAGTTTATTGGCAGATTTTTCAGCAGAAGAATTAGAGCGCATGGCTGACAAAATGCGTTCTGACACAAGTGGTATAAGAGGAACAAGAGATTTTACAAGTCCGGAAGAACTTTTCAATGAATTGTTGGATGAGATAAAAAAGTATCATCCATCTACGGACACAAGCCTTGTAGAGAAAGCATACAGGGTTGCTTATAATGCGCATGAGGGACAGGTGCGCAAATCAGGAGAACCATATATAATACATCCACTATGTGTTGCGATCATTCTTGCTGAATTAGAGCTTGATAAGGAGACTATTGCAGCAGGGCTTCTGCATGACGTGCTTGAGGATACAGTTATGACCGAGGACGAGATGCGTGAGCAGTTTGGTGATGATGTAGTTCTTCTTGTTGATGGTGTCACAAAACTCAAACATCTGCACCTTACGGACAGCACAAAGGATCCTAAGGATAAAAATGCAGACAGGCTTGAAATGCAGGCAGAAAATCTGCGAAAGATGTTCCTTGCTATGGCAAAGGATATCAGGGTCATAATGATCAAACTTGCCGACAGACTTCATAATATGCGGACGCTTAAATACCAGTCAACGGAAGCACAGATGCGTATCGCCCGTGAAACGCAGGATATCTATTGTCCGATAGCACAGCGTCTTGGTATCAGCAAGATAAAGATTGAACTGGAAGATTTATCGATGAAATATCTTTATCCGGAAGCATATTATGATCTTGTAGAAAAAATCGCATTGCGTAAGACGGAACGTGATAATTATATTCAGGGGCTTGTTGATGATGTTAAAAAATACATTTCTGAGTCAGGCATAAAGGCTGATATATACGGAAGAGCCAAGCATTTTTTCAGTATATACAAAAAGATGGTAAATCAGGACAAGACACTTGATCAGATATATGATCTTTTTGCGATAAGGATTCTTGTTGATTCAATAAAGGACTGCTATGCGGTGCTTGGCATAATGCATGAAAAATACAAACCTATTCCGGGGCGTTTTAAGGATTACATTGCCATGCCGAAGCAGAATATGTACCAGTCCCTTCATTCTACTCTTATAGGACCAAGCGGACAGCCTTTTGAAATCCAGATCAGGACCTATGAGATGCATCGTACTGCTGAGTATGGTATCGCAGCCCACTGGAAATATAAAGAGGCAAATAATGGAAATGCTACGGCAACAACTGTTACCGAGGAGGAAAAGCTAAGCTGGCTCCGTCAGATTCTTGAGTGGCAGCAGGATATGTCAGATAACAAAGAATTTATGAGTCTTTTAAAGAGTGACCTTGATCTTTTTTCTGACAATGTATTTGCATTTACACCATCGGGAGATGTAAAGAATCTTCCAAAAGGGTCTACACCGATAGACTTTGCGTATAGCATCCATTCGGCTGTCGGTAATAAAATGGTTGGAGCAAAAGTAAACGGAAAGCTTGTTACCATAGATTATGTCATCAAAAATGGTGACCAGATAGAGATAATTACGTCCCAGAATTCGAAGGGACCAAGCCGTGACTGGCTCAAAATAGTAAAGAGCACACAGGCGAAAAACAAGATAAACCAGTGGTTCAGGAGCGAGCTTAAAGAAGAAAATATCCTTCATGGAAAAGAGCTTATAGCTAATTATGCAAAAACAAAAGGCATTAATTTCTCAGATATAAATAAGCCGGAATATCAGGAAAAGATCCGCAGGAAATATGGTTTCCATGATTGGAATTCCTGTCTTGCAACAGTCGGACATGGTGGACTTAAGGAAAGCCAGATCGTAAACCGTATGTATGATGAATACAAAAAGGATCATATTGTCCCATTGTCAGATGCGGATGTTATGGACAGTGTAGCGGACAAGCCTCAGGCAGCGCAGCAGCAGACGCAGCAGGGCAGATCCAGAAGCGGAATTGTAGTTCATGGATTATATGATGTAGCGGTTCATTTTTCAAAGTGCTGCAGTCCTGTGCCGGGCGATGAGATAGTAGGCTTTGTCACCAGAGGAAGAGGTATCTCGATCCATAGGACTGACTGTGTAAATATTATAGGTTTATCAAAGCTTGAAAAGCAAAGGCTCATTGAGGCAGAGTGGGAGGATACGGTATACGAAGATGCAAATGCCGAATACCAGGCAGAGCTTAAGATATTCTGTAATGACAGATCAGGATTGCTTGTTGATATATCAAAAGTATTTACAGAAAAAGAAATCAATATAAACGGAATTCATTCTAAGACAAGCAAGCAGGGAATTGCTACGATCGAAGTATTTTTCAACACAAAAGGAAGAAAACAGATCAACAGCCTTGTTGAAAAGATTAGACAGATAGAAAGCGTTATAGATGTAGAAAGAACCACCGGTTAGGATTCCGGTGGTTTTTTATAAAAATTTAATAGGGTCAGGCACCTAAATAGGAGATTTAAATGACAAATATGAAATTGGAGCATTATGTGGTTGGACCGGTTGAGACAAACTGTTATCTGGTCACAAATACAAAAACGAACGAACTTATAGTTATAGATCCGGGTGAAGAGGCAGATATGCTTATATCGAAAATAAAAGCTTCTGGGGCAAAGCCAGCTGCAATTCTTCTTACGCATGCGCATTTTGACCATATTACAGGGGCTGCGGCTGTTGCAGGAGAGTTTGGAGTAAAAATATATCTGCATGAGAAGGATAGGGATACACTTACAGATACACAGATGAATGCCAGCTGGATGATCGGGCATCCGATGACTTATACAGCGGATATTTTTGTGAAAGATGAGCAGGAACTTGAGATAGCAGGGTTTAAGATAAGAGTACTATTCACGCCTGGACATACGCCAGGAGGCTGCTGTTACTATTTTCCATATGAGGACGTTGTATTCACAGGAGATTCACTGTTCTGTGGTTCGATCGGAAGAACAGATTTCAAGGGAGGCAGTATGTCCGATCTTGTCAGAAGCGTAAAAGAAAAACTTATGTCACTGCCGGATAAAACAGCAGTATATCCGGGACATAACGAGTCATCAACAATCGAAAATGAGAGGATGTTTAACCCATATCTATGATAGTAGTAATTTTTAACAAACCGGATTTTGAATATGATGTACACTCACTTTTAAAAGAATTTTTTCCTCAGGAAGATGTGCAGATGTATTACAGCTGTCCGCCGGAAGAGGTTTCGGGCAGAAATCTTGCATGTACACATCATGAGATGACAGGTGACGGTAAAAAAGAATTTGCTGATGCCGACCAGGTGTTCAGGATCGATTATGTGGGAGATCAGATCACGATCAAGTGGGAGTATCAGAGCGTATTCCATGAGACCTGGATAAATGTTGATCCTGCTGACCGCAAGGAAACCAAGAACCAGCTAAAGATCGTACTCTACAAGATGATAGAAAAAGGTATCGGACGCAGTCTTCCGTGGGGAACTCTGTCAGGTATCCGTCCGACAAAAATCGCAATGAAATGCCTTGAGGATGGCATGAATGATGAGCAGACATATGATTACCTTAAGGAAAACTATCTCGCAAGTGATGAGAAGATCAACTTGTCGATGGGAATAGCTAAAAGGGAAAAAGCACTGCTTGACAGACTCGATTACGAAAAAGGATACAGCCTTTATGTAGGAATACCATTCTGTCCGAGTACCTGTGCATATTGTTCATTTACATCATATCCGCTCGGGGTATGGAAGAATCGTGTAGATGAATATCTGGATGCCCTTGAAAAAGAGCTTTCCTATGTTGCGGATACATTTAAGGATAAAACATTAAATTCCGTGTATATAGGAGGAGGCACACCTACTACACTTCTGCCATACCAGCTGGATCGTCTGATCAAAAAGATAAAAGGCTCTTTTGATCTATCAAATTGTCTGGAGTTTACAGTGGAAGCCGGAAGACCGGATTCTATAACGCGTGAGAAGCTTGAGACACTTAAAGCAAACGGGATAAGCCGTATTTCTGTAAATCCGCAGACGATGAAGCAGAAGACACTTGATATAATCGGAAGACACCATACAGTAGAGGATACGATAAACAGCTTTAAGCTTGCAAGAGAAACAGGCTTTGACAATATAAATATGGATCTTATCATGGGACTGCCGGAGGAGACAATAGACGATGTGAGAAAAACTATGGAGATCATAAAAGAACTTGCACCGGATAATGTCACTGTTCATTCGCTTGCTGTGAAACGTGCGGCAAGACTTACTATCTTTAAGGATCGTTATCAGGATATGCAGATGATAAATACACAGGAGCATATGGATCTTTGTGCCAGATACTGTGAGGAGATGGGGCTGGAACCATATTATCTGTACCGGCAGAAAGGCATGGCAGGAAATATGGAAAATGTAGGTTATGCTTTGCCGGGAAAAGCAGGTGTATACAATATCCTCATCATGGAGGAGAAACAGACTATCGTAGCGTGTGGAGCGGGAGCTTCGACAAAGCGTGTATGGAATGAGCCGAACCCGGATGGAACCCACAGAATAGACAGATGCGAGAATGTCAAAGATGTAGCGACATATATAGACAGAATCGATGAAATGATTGACAGGAAAAAAAGATTATTTTTTGTTAAAGAAAATGATTAGCTACAATCCTTGACGATTTAACAGCCGAAAAGTATAATAAACACTGGAATTTAAGATAAATGGAGGAAGTTAAATGGCACTGAGCAAAAAGCCGGTAAACGGCATGAAAGATATATTACCAAAGGAGATGGCAATCCGTGATTACTGCATCGCTTTAATCAAGGATACCTATAAGACATTTGGATTTACTTCCATAGAGACACCATGTATGGAGGATATCGGAAATCTGAGCAATAAGCAGGGCGGCGAGAATGAAAAATTAATTTTTAAGGTATTGAAACGAGGAGAAAAGCTGAATCTGGAGACGGCAAAGACTGATTCTGATGTGGTGGATATGGGGTTACGCTATGATTTGACCGTACCTTTGGTACGTTACTATTCCAACAATGCAAATCAGCTTCCGGCACCTTTTAAGGCATTGCAGATGGGAAATGTATGGCGGGCAGACCGTCCACAGAGAGGACGTTACCGTCAGTTCATGCAGTGTGACATTGATATTTTAGGAGAGCCAAGCAATCTGGCAGAGATTGAGCTGATTCTGGCAACCACAACCACATTGGGAAAACTGGGATTTAAGAATTTCCAGATTCGTATCAATGAGCGAAGAATCTTAAAGGCAATGGCAGCCTACAGCGGATTTGCCGAAGAAGATTATGATACTGTATTTATCATTTTGGACAAAATGGATAAAATCGGTCTGGACGGTGTGGCAGAGGAATTGGAAAAAGAAGGGTATGCCAAGGAGTCTGTGGAAAAATATCTGGGCTTGTTCAAGGGAATGGAAACAGCAGAAAACGGACTGGCGTATCTGGCAGAAACCCTAAAGGATGTGTTGGAGGAAGAGGTTTCCCAGAGCCTGACAGAGATTATTTCCAGCGTAGAGGCAGTAAAAGAAGCAGATTTTGAGATGGTATTTGACCCGACTCTGGTAAGAGGAATGTCCTATTATACAGGAACTATTTTTGAGATTGCCATACCGGAATTCGGCGGAAGCTGCGGCGGTGGCGGACGTTACGATAAAATGGTAGGTAAGTTTACGGGAAATGATGTTCCGGCGTGCGGATTTTCCATTGGATTTGAGCGAATCGTTCTGTTATTGTTAGAGAACGGATTCCAGATACCGACACAGCCGAAAAAGAAGGCATATCTGATAGAAAAGGGATATTCCCAAGAGAAGCTCTGCGAGGTAATGAAGCAGGCACAAGAGGAGAGAAAGGCGGGACAGCAGGTGCTGGTAAGCCGTATGAATAAAAATAAAAAATTTCAGAAGGAGCAGTTAAAGAATGAAGGCTACGAAGAGATTGTAGAGTTTTTTAACCGCTAAGGGAAAGTCAGGAGGAATTTGAAAATGGCAGAATCTATGAAAGGACTGCATAGAACCCACAGATGTACGGAGGTGTCAGGTCAGAATATTGGCGAAACTGTTACCGTTATGGGCTGGGTACAGAAAAGAAGAAATCTGGGAAGTTTGATTTTTGTGGATTTAAGAGACAGAAGCGGGATTTTGCAGATTGTCTTTGACGAGCCGCAGGTGGGAAGCGAAGGCTTTGAAAAGGCGGGAAGCCTAAGAAGTGAGTTTGTAATTGCAGTAACCGGTAAGGTGCAGAAGAGAAGTGCGGCAGTAAACGAGAGTTTAAAGACGGGAGATATCGAAATTATAGCAGAGGATATCCGGGTGTTATCCGAGGCAGAGACACCGCCTTTCCCAATCGAAGAGAATTGCCAAACCAAGGAAGAGATGCGGTTGAAATACCGTTATCTGGATTTGAGAAGACCGGACTTACAGCGAAATTTGATGATGAAGAGTAAGGTATCCATGCTGCTTCGCAATTTTATGGAAAAAGAAGGATTTTTGGAGATAGAGACACCGATTTTGATGAAATCCACACCGGAGGGAGCCAGAGATTATCTGGTGCCAAGCCGTGTGCATCACGGATGCTTCTATGCACTTCCACAGTCTCCGCAGCTTTATAAACAGTTGCTGATGTGTTCCGGCTATGACCGTTATTTCCAGATTGCCAGATGTTTCCGGGATGAGGATTTAAGAGCAGACAGACAGCCGGAGTTTACACAGGCGGATATGGAGCTGTCCTTCGTAGATGTGGATGATGTCATTGATGTAAATGAGCGTCTACTGGCCTATGTGTTCAAGGAGGCCGTCGGCGTGGAGGTGCCACTGCCGATTCCGAGAATGACATGGCAGGAGGCAATGGACCGTTTCGGTTCTGATAAGCCGGATACCCGTTTTGGAATGGAGCTTGTGAATGTGTCAGATGTTGTGGCAGGCTGTGGCTTTGGGGTCTTTACCGGAGCTTTGGAAAACGGCGGTTCTGTTCGTGGTATCAATGCCAAGGGTCAGGGCAGCATGCCGAGAAAGAAAATAGATAAGCTGGTGGAATTTGCAAAGGGTTATGGAGCAAAGGGATTGGCATATATGGCAATCAACGAAGATGGAACCTACAAATCTTCCTTTGCAAAATTCATGACGGAAGAAGAATTACAGGCATTGGCAGAAAAGATGCAGGGCGAACCGGGAGATTTACTGCTCTTTGCCGCAGATAAAAATAAAGTAGTATGGGATGTGCTGGGAGCACTTCGTTTGGAGCTGGCACGTCAGATGGAATTGTTGGATAAGAATCAGTATAACTTCCTGTGGGTAACGGAATTCCCATTGTTGGAGTGGTCTGAGGAAGAAAACCGCTTTATGGCAATGCACCATCCGTTTACCATGCCGATGGAGGAGGATTGGGATAAGATTGATTCTGACCCGGGTGCAGTTCGTGCCAAAGCCTATGATATTGTATTGAACGGAACTGAGCTGGGCGGAGGTTCTGTCCGTATCCATCAGAATGATATTCAGGAAAAAATGTTAGAGGTGCTGGGCTTCACCAACGAGCAGGCACATGAGCAGTTTGGATTCCTACTGGATGCATTCAAATACGGAGTACCGCCTCATGCAGGACTTGCCTATGGACTGGATCGTATGGTAATGCTGATGATGCAGTGTGATTCCATCCGTGATGTCATTGCCTTCCCGAAGGTAAAAGACGCGTCCTGTCTGATGTCCAATGCACCGGATGTGGTGGATGTAAAACAGTTGGAAGAACTGGGAATTGAAATCACAGAGGAAGAGGAATAAAAGAAAAACGAATATAATCAAAGGGACTGTGACAGAAAGTTTTTTTGTCGCAGTCCCTTGTATTGTTTTATATGTATTTGCAGATTTTACCTTAACCTTGAAAAGAATTATTATCCCGAGTCTGAAAGACACCTTTTACATGAAAAGAGTTGTGAATCGGATTCGGCTGGCTTAACTGATAAAACATCTGTTGGATGGCTAAATCCACGATACGCTTTACTGGTCTGGTAACGGTATCCAGAGAGGATGCCAGAAAAGAATTAAATCCTTCGGTAGAAAAACCGGTTAGCAAAAGTGAAGTATCGTGAGAATGATTGTAATTGTACAAATACGGTGCCAAGCACTCCGTAACCTCAACGGAGGAGGCTAAGAATCCAGTACATCCTTTCTGTACCACTTTTTCGATTAGATTTTCCAGATAGTCCCCTTCGGTATCGATACATTCAAAAATCCAATCCCCGCGAAATCCCTCCGGCATAGTATCCATGGCTGTCTGATAGGCACGGATAATCTCCCGGTTGGTGGAAAATTGGATATTTCGACAGATTAAGGCAACCTTCGGATGACCGGAATGTATCATGGAAAGGATTGCCTGAAAGGTAGCAGAGTAATCGTTCTCCAGAATTGCCGTCTGCTGGCAGTCGGAAGGTGCCCGATGCAAAAATATGGTAGGAACGGAAGCTGGAACAGCATCTGCCAGTTCTTTGTAGTCTTTGGAATCGGACAGAATAAAAATACCGTCAGTGGTTTTTCCAAAGGTTTCCAAATAAAATCGTTCTTTTTCAATAGAATGGTTGGTGAGGCCGATTAAAAGCTGGTAGTCACGCTGAGACAGCTTTTCCTCAAAAAGGTTCATTAGAGCCGTGGTAAAGCTGTTTTTTGCAATGGACAAAATAAGCCCGATGGTATGTGTCGAAGTTTCAGATATCATAGAATCACCGCCTTTTCTATTATTTGTTTTATTATAGCATGAAGTGGAAGGAAAAGGAAAACAAAAAGAAAATTATCACAAAATATTTACATTTTCCATAAAAACAGGTATGATGAATTCATTCTTATTTTTCTGTTCCAAATAGACACTAATCCCTCCGGGCAAGGAGGAGTATTGAAGGTCATATTTTGGAGTCCTTTCCCCAATAAAGCAGCAGAACAGAATATACAGAGAGTGGCAGAAAGCTGTCGCTGGGAATTTGGAATTCAAGTGCGTGTTCTGCACAATTACAAAAAGGCATTGTTGCGGTTGAATCCACATCTGGAGGCGAGATGGGACATGGTTTTTATTGATTGTGGAAGCAATTGGGATTACTGTGTAGAAGAACTTTTGAGAAAAGGGGAGACCGCGGTGATAAATCTGCCCCGGGAAGAAAACCTGCTGACGGAATATTTTCTGACCCATCATACAATTCCCGGAAACATCTTATATCTGTTCAACAGTTCTCATCAATACCCAAAAGTCAACAAAAGAAAATTGGAGAAAATTTACCGTTTGCAAAAGGAGAATGTTGCTGTCCTCAGTATTCCGGTACAGGAAACGGGGACGGACAGATTATCTCACGGGAGAAATCTGTGGAAGGAAAGCGGAAGAGAAGCCGCTTTGAAGCTGCTAAAAATGAATTGCTTTTTTTGAAGAGATACGTTATATTATTGCATAAGCAAAGGAGAGTGATTTTTTGGATTCAGGCGAGGCGATACGGCTGATAAGTCTGGTAATCTTATTGATGCTGTCGGCATTCTTTTCGTCGGCGGAAACGGCACTTACCACCGTAAGCAGAATAAGGATGAGAACCCTGTGTGAGGAAGGCAACAAGCGGGCAGCCACTGTGCTGAAGATAACGGATGATTCCGGTAAGATGCTGAGTGCCATTTTGATTGGAAATAATATCGTAAATATTTCGGCATCCTCCATTGCCACTACTTTAGCCATTGAAGTATTAGGCAGTAAGGGAGCGGGAATTGCCACGGGAGTTCTGACCTTGTTGATACTGGTATTTGGAGAAATTTCTCCGAAGACTCTGGCAACCCTTCATGCGGATAAATTGGCACTGGCATATGCAAATGTCATCTATTGGCTGATGAAGATTCTGACGCCGGTGATTTTTTTGGTAAATCAGATTGCAATGGTGTTTTTACGGATATTGCGGGTAGACCCCAATGCCAGTCAGAATCTGATGACAGAGGAAGAACTCAGAACTATTGTGGACGTATCCCATGAGACTGGTGTCATTGAGACGGAAGAAAAGGAGATGATTAATAATCTCTTTGATTTTGGCGATGCACAGGCAAAAGAAGTTATGGTACCGAGAATAGATATGACATTTGCACCTTTGGATGCTACCTATGAAGAGGTACTGGAGATTTTCCGCAAGGATAAATTCACAAGACTTCCGGTGTATGAGGATACAACCGATAATGTAATTGGTATTCTCAATATGAAAGATTTATTGCTCTGTGAGGACAAGGAGGCTTTTCATATCAAAGATGTGTTGAGAAAGCCCTATTATACCTATGAGCATAAAAATACAGCGGAGCTGTTTATGGATATGAGAAGCTCATCTATCAGTGTGGCCATTGTATTGGATGAATATGGTGCAACGGCAGGCTTAATTACATTGGAAGATTTGCTGGAGGAAATCGTAGGGGAGATTCGAGATGAGTATGACGGAGACGAGGAGGACCCTATTGTATGGCTGGGAGACCGGGAATACGAGGTTTTGGGTTCCCAGAATCTGGAAGACCTATGCGAAGAACTGGGATTGGATTTTGAGTCGGAGGATTATGATTCCATCGGCGGCTATCTGATTGAGTTGTTGGATCATTTCCCAAAACCGGGAGAGAGCGTAGTGACAGAAGACGGTGTAAAGCTGATTGTAGAATCCATGGATAAGAAAAGAGTGGAGAAGATTCGTATGATTCTTCCTGAGCCGGAGGACAAAGAAGAGGCGTAAAGAAAGTGTAAAGGTTTTTAGAATTCATTGACCGCAGGAATGGGTTCTGATATCCTAATTTTAATAAAAGGGAGTAGTTGGCACTCTGGGACAGGGTGTTTACGAAGCCGTCATTACGATGCAGACAAGGCATCCGGTTCGTAACGAAGCAGCGAGACTTTTGTTGTAAGAAATTACAGCAGGAGTCTCTTTTTTTCGTATAGGGGAATTGCCGTATACGGAAAAGATAAGAGAGACTCCGCTGAAACATTCCGAAAGGAAAGTTTATAGAAATGGAGGAATTTATGGAAAAAATGTATCAAAAAACCGGTTCAGAAGTCTTGGAAGAAATGGAAAGCCGGTTGGAAGGACTGCATCCGGTGGAAGTGCAAAAGCGTCAGCAGCAGTATGGAAAAAATGAATTGCCGGAGGGAAAGAAAAAACCGGTTCCCTTGATTTTTTTAGGACAGTTCGCAGATGTACTGGTGTTGATTCTGATTGCGGCAGCGGTAATCTCCGCAGTGTTGGGAGATTTGGAAAGCTGTATTGTCATTGTGGCGGTCATTACCATGAATGCAGTACTGGGAACGGTACAACAGATAAAGGCGGAACATTCGCTGGAAAGCTTAAAGGAACTGGCAATGCCCCAGGTAAAGGTGTTTCGGGAGGGAGTGCTCTGTCAGATATCCAATTCCGAGATTGTTCCAGGAGACATTGTTTGTATTGAGGCGGGGGATTCCATCGGAGCAGACGGAAGGCTTCTGGAAAATGCAGGACTAAAAATCAATGAAAGTGCATTGACGGGAGAGAGTATCTGTATTGAGAAACAGACAGAGGCACTAAACACAGAAGCGGTGCTGGGGGATCAGAGTAACATGGTGTTCTCCGGCAGTTTTGTGGTAGGGGGAAGAGGAAAGTATGTGGTAACCAAAACCGGTTTGGATACGGAAGTGGGTAAGATAGCCCGGCTTTTGAACACGACCAAAGAAAAACGTACCCCTTTGCAGGTCAGCATGGACAATTTCGGAAAGTATTTATCCGTGGGGATTCTGATTATCTGTGGGTTAATTTTCGGTATGAGTGTTTTGCGGGGGGAGACCATCTTAGAGGCATTTATCTTTGCCATTGCCTTGGCGGTGGCGGCAATCCCGGAGGCTTTGAGCTCCATTGTTACCATCGTGCTGGCATTTGGAACCAGAAAAATGGTAAAGGAACAGGCGATTGTGCGGAAATTGCAGGCGGTGGAAGGTTTGGGAAGTGTTTCGGTTATCTGTTCCGATAAGACCGGAACATTGACACAGAATAAAATGACCGTAAAAGAAGTTTTTGCCGATATGGAAAGTCAAAAAGAGGAAGTATGGAATTGCAGTGGAAAAATCGAAAGAAAGCTGTTGTTTGCAGGAATTATCTGTAACGATTCCTGCAATGATGACGGAAAAGAGATAGGTGATCCCACGGAGCTGGCACTGCTGTATTTTTCGGATAGACATGGAATTTCATCGGAAGAGGTTAGGAAGGAGTACCCCAGAATCGGAGAGCTGCCTTTTGATTCTGACCGGAAGCTGATGTCGGTGGCATATGAGATACGGGACAAAAAGTACATGGTTACCAAAGGTGCAGTGGATGAGCTGTTGCGAAGGGTGGACAAAATAGAAACCAGTGATGGAATCCATCCCATTACGGAGGAAGACCGCAAATTGATTCTGGATACCAACGAACATTTTTCCCAAAAGGGATTGCGGGTTCTTGCCTTTGCCACAAAGCCGATTCAGAATCCGGCACTGTGTATGGAGGATGAAAAAAAGCTGACTTATCTGGGAATGGTGGCAATGATTGACCCGCCAAGAGAAGAGGCAAAAGAGGCGGTAGAAAAATGTCTACAGGCAGGGATACATCCGGTTATGATTACCGGAGATCATAAGATTACAGCTATGGCAATCGCAGAAGAGCTTGGAATCCTTCGGGAGGGATACGAAGCCTTAGAGGGAAGAGAATTGGAGAAAATGAGTGACCGGGAGCTGGCAGAGAAGGTGGAGAATATTGCGGTTTATGCAAGGGTTTCGCCGGAACATAAGATACGTATTGTGCAGGCATGGCAGGAAAAGGGAAACATCGTGTCCATGACAGGTGACGGTGTCAACGATGCTCCGGCATTAAAACAGGCAGATATCGGAGTGGCAATGGGAATTACCGGAACCGAGGTGGCAAAAGATGCTGCGGCGATGATTTTGATGGACGATAATTTCCGCACCATCGTAAAAGCGGTGGAGACAGGAAGGAATATTTACCGGAATATTAAGAAATCCATCCGTTTTCTGTTATCGGGAAATATGGCGGGAATTTTGACTGTCCTGTATGCGGCTATTGCAAATCTGCCAACTCCGTATATCCCGGTGCAGCTATTGTTTATCAATCTGATGACAGACAGTCTTCCAGCAATCGCTCTGGGACTGGATACGCACTCGGCAGAAGTGATGAAGGAAAAACCACGTCCCAGAGAAGAAGGGATACTGACAAGAGAATTTCTGCGGGGAATCCTGATAGAGGGAGCGGTTATCGGTGTCAATACCATGATAGCTTTCTATGTAGGGCTTCGGATGAATCGTGATATGGCGTGTACCATGGCATTTTCCACGCTGTGTCTTTCACGGTTAGTGCATGGCTTTAATTCAAAATCAGATAAATGCATTTTGTTTCGCAGGGAAATGTGGAATAACCGGTATCTCAATCTGGCATTCGTGGCAGGTTTTGCAATTTTAAATCTGGTACTTTTTGCTCCGGGACTCAGCAGCCTTTTCGGCGTGGAGTACATGAACAGCTTTTATTTGGCGGTCATTTATGGATGTTCCGTTTTAAATCTCTTTGAGATACAATTTATCAAGTTTATAGCAGACAAAATCAGGAAAAGATAGTAGAATGAAGATGTTACCGGAAACTCCCGCAAAAAAGGAGAAATACATGAAAAAAGAAACCAGAAAAATACTAGTAGCCTTGGGATTAATCAGCTTTACCGTAATCCTGTTGGCGGTAGCATTGAATTTTGGAAGCGTATACCATGCAGTGGCAGGATTCTTGTCGGTATTTATGCCCTTTTTCGTTGGTATTGCTATTGCATTTTTTCTGAATGTACCAATGAGATTTATGGAAAATAAAGTGTTGCGAAGTCCTAAATTCAAAAAAATCAAACGACCTCTGGCTATAGTGCTGACACTGGTATTGGTGTTTGGGATTATCAGTGCGGTATTAGCTCTGATTGTACCGCAGTTGACCAAGACCGTCAGCAGTATTGTGCAGTCAGTGCCTCAGGCAATGGAGAATATGAATGATTATCAGGCAGAGCTTTCTGAGAAATATCCCCAGTTTGCAGACACCATCGGGAAGGTAAATCTCAGCAGTGAACGTATTGTCAATGAGGTGCTGGGGTTTGTGAATGAAAAGATGCAGCAGTCCGGCGGGGTAGCAATGCAGACGGTTACGGGAACTCTTGGAGGAATGTTGAATTTCTTTATCGGATTGATTTTTGCCATTTATATTCTATCCCAAAAGGAAAAGCTGAAGCAGCAGACCAGACATGTGTTGGATGCCTATTTAAAACCGGATATTTCACAAAATATCTGGAAAACCGGGAAACTGGCCAGTGTTACTTTTCAGAATTTTATATCGGGACAGTGTTTAGAAGCGTGTATTCTGGGAAGTTTATTCTTTGTGGCAATGTTAATTTTCCGAATGCCTTATGCATTGCTGATAAGCGTTTTGATTGCAGTCACAGCGTTAATTCCAATCTGGGGAGCTTTCATCGGATGTTTTATCGGCTGTCTTTTAATTGCTGTGGTAAATCCGATGCAGGCGTTGGGATTTTTGATTATGTTTTTGATTATACAGCAGATAGAAGGAAATTTGATTTATCCCCATGTGGTAGGCGGCTCCATCGGTCTGCCGTCCATCTGGGTACTGTTAGCTGTAACCGTAGGTGGAAAGCTATATGGAATTGTGGGAATGATATTCTTCATCCCACTGTGTTCGGTGCTGTACGCGTTGTTAAAGGAAAATGTCAGATTTCGTTTGAAACAGAAATCTGTAGTTAGAGAGGAGCAGGAATGAGAAAAACAAAAATTGTATGTACATTAGGTCCATCCACGGACAAAGAAGGAATATTGGAACAGTTGATTTTAGAGGGAATGAATGTTGCCAGATTTAATTTTTCCCACGGCTCTCATGAAGAGCAGGGAGGAAGGATGGAACAGCTTCGTAAGCTGAGAGAGAAATGTCAGAAGCCGGTGGCGGCACTGTTAGATACCAAGGGACCGGAAATTCGTCTGAAAAATTTTAAGGAAGGAAAGGTCTTTTTGGAGGAAGGGCAGCAGTTTATCCTCACCGGAAGAGAGGTGGAAGGAGATGCTTCGCAGGTTACCATCACTTACCCGCAGCTGGCACAGGACGTTCAGGTGGGAACAAAGATTCTGATTGATGACGGACTGGTGGGAATGAAGGTGGAGGAGATTTGGGAGCAGGATATTATCTGCCGGGTGCTGAACCACGGAGCCATATCCAACCACAAAGGGATTAATGTGCCGGGAATCCATCTGGCTATGCCTTATATGAGCGAAAAAGACAGAAAGGATATTCTCTTTGGCATAGAGCAGGAGATGGATTTTGTGGCGGCATCCTTTACCCGTTCCGCAGAGGATGTATTGGAAATCCGAAAGCTTTTGGATGAGAACGGCGGAGAAAAAATAAATATTATTGCCAAGATTGAAAACGGTGAAGGTGTGGAAAATATCGATGCCATTATTGAAGCGGCAGACGGTATTATGATTGCCAGAGGCGATATGGGTGTAGAAATACCGGGAGAAGAGGTTCCGGTTATCCAGAAAATGATTATCCGCAAGGTTTATGAGGCGGGAAAACAGGTAATTACAGCTACACAGATGTTGGATTCCATGATGAAGAATCCAAGACCTACCAGAGCGGAAACCACAGATGTTGCCAATGCCATCTATGACGGTACCAGTGCCATTATGCTTTCCGGGGAAACTGCCGCAGGGGAATATCCCATTGAGGCACTTAGAACCATGGTTCGGATTGCCAATCGCACAGAGAGAGATATTGATTACAAAAAACGTTTCTTCCAATATGAGAGACAGGCAAACCCGGATGTGACAGATGCCATTTCCCATGCCACCTGTACCACGGCATATGATTTGAATGCAAAAGCCATTGTGACGGTTACAAAATCTGGAAGAACCGCCAGAGAGATTTCCAGATATCGTCCGGACTGTGATATTATCGGATGTACCATGGAAGAGAGGGTCAGCCGCCAGATTAATATGTCATGGGGCGTGACGCCATTGGTAATACCGGAGGAAAAGGACACCTTTGAGCTGTTTGCTCATTCGGTAGAGGAGGCAAAAAAAAGAGGTTATTTAGATAGCGGAGACACAGTGGTTATTACTTCCGGAGTTCCTATCGGAACCTCGGGAACCACAAATATGATAAAGGTGGATACGGTGGATTAAGACACCGAACCATATTGTTTGCGATAGACGCTTGGGGTAACACCGAAGCGTCTTTTAAATATCCGGTTAAAATAAGAAACATTGTCGATTCCGATTTCTGATGCAATGGTAATAACCGGGGTATCAGAGGTTAAAAGCCGCCGAGATGCCATAGTCAGTCGGTATTCATTCAGATAAGAGGTAAAGGAAATCCCCATAGTCTGTTTGAAAAATTTCATGAAATGCGAGGAGCTGAAACCGGTTTCGTCGGCAATCTGTTCAATGGTTATTTTTTCGGCATAATGCTGTTCCACGTATTTTAAGATGAATTTTATCTTATCAAAAGAGGCATAATCTTTGTGTGAAACTCTCTTTTGGGTGAAGTGGGTAAAAAGGAGATAGAACATTTGGAAAAGCTGGCTTTTTAAAAAGAGCTGGTATCCATTGGGCATAGTGGTGCAGATTTCATCGGCCCGATCCAGACAGTCTGCTACCTCGCGGTAATGAGGCAGGTCGGGAGTCAGGTGGGTACACAGGGAAACTCTGCCGTCCGATAACGGCAGTAAAAAATCCGTGGAGCAGATATCAGGATTTTTAGACAGCAGAATATCCATATGAAAAATAATATTTTCATATTCCATACGTGTATCCTCATACTGAGCAATGGAGTGGAGCTGTCCGGGACAGACTAAAATCACACTTCCGGCATGGACATGGTATTCCTGCAAATCCACGGTAATAATACCTTCGCCCCGTTTGATATAAATGATTTCAGTCTCATCATGCCAGTGAAGTGGCACATGAGAAAAATCAAGAGGGATGGTACACAGGTAGGTGTTGTATGCAAAATGACTTCCGGTATGGGACTTGGTTTCGTGATAGTCTTCATACAGCAAAGTATTCATAAAAGACCTCCATTCTTAAATATGATAGTATTGTACTATAAATGAGTGGTATTTTACAAGAAAAAGAGGGAAATGTGCAATTATAATGAATCTATCGGAAATGAAAAATGCAAGCTGATGAATGGAGGAAACAGACATGACATTGCAGGAAACCGTAACAAAAAAATATCAGAAAAATATATCACAGTGTTCCGATGAGGAACTGTATATTGCTCTGCTGGAAATGACAAAGCAGATGGCAGGAGAAAAAGAACAGAATACAGGTAAGAAAAAATTATACTATATATCGGCGGAATTTTTGATTGGAAAGCTGCTGTCCAATAACCTGATAAATTTAGGTATCTATGAGGATGTAAAAAAAGAATTGGAAGCAGAGGGCAAGAGCCTTTCTAAAATTGAAGAGATAGAGCCGGAACCATCTTTGGGAAACGGAGGACTGGGAAGACTGGCAGCCTGTTTTTTGGATTCCATTGCCACTTTAGGTCTGCCGGGAGATGGCATCGGTCTGAATTATCACTACGGACTGTTTCGACAGGACTTTGAACACAACGCTCAGAAAGAACTGCCGAATCCGTGGATAGAAAATGAGAGCTGGCTGACAAAGACAGATAAAACCTACGAGGTATTGTTCGGAGGTTTTACGGTAACTTCCAGACTCTATGATATCGATGTAGTGGGATACGGAAACCGTACCAACAAGCTTCATCTGTTTGATATTGAAACTGTGGATGAATCCATCGTGGGTGCAGGCATTGAATTTAACAAGGAAGATATCAAAAAGAATCTGACCCTGTTCCTATACCCGGATGACAG
>USPJ01000001.1 GCA_900556645.1 uncultured Lachnospiraceae bacterium | reverse complement strand
TTTATTCTTTACATAGCCGTTGGCAAATACTTCACCGATAATGGCTAAGGCAATATCCTGCGGTCCAACGCCGTGCTGTGGCTCTCCGGTCATATAGACACCCACTACTCCCGGCATATTGATATCATAGGTCTGGCTCAATAACTGTTTTACCAGCTCCGGTCCGCCTTCTCCCATTGCCATGGTTCCCAATGCTCCGTATCTGGTATGGGAATCGGAACCCAGAATCATCTTACCGCCGCCTGCTAACATCTCTCTGGCATACTGGTGGATAACTGCCTGATGAGGCGGTACATAGACGCCGCCATACTTTTTCGCACAGGTCAGTCCAAACATGTGGTCATCCTCATTGATGGTACCTCCCACCGCACACAGGGAATTGTGGCAGTTTGTCAATACATAAGGAATCGGAAATTTCTCTAATCCCGATGCTCTTGCTGTCTGAATGATTCCCACAAAGGTAATATCATGGGATGTCAGTTTATCAAATTTGATTTTCAGCTTGTCCATACTGTCAGAGGTATTGTGCTCTTTTAAGATATTGTAGGCAATGGTATTCTTTGCCGCTTCCTCTTTTGTAATAGAAATACCTGTCTTTGCGTTAATCTGTGCCGCTGCTTTGGCACCTTCCGGAACCAAATCTGTTCCGTTTACCAGATATACGCCTCCGTCATATAGTTTCATATAGGAACCTCCTTTATATTTATAACTTGAAATGTATATTGCTCTTTCCTGTCATACAGAAAATCGACGGTGGAAGGCCACCGTCGACACTCTATTTCCATGAAAAATTATAATAAATACCCTCTTAAAAAGCAAGTGGAAATGTAATGGTTACCTTGAATAAATCTCCATCTAAGATAATATCAAACTTTCCACCCATTAGTTTGGTCAGATTCTGTGCTATGGAAAGTCCCAGACCACTTCCCTCCGTTGTCCTTGAGACATCTCCCCGGATAAAACGCTCTGTCAGCTCCTCCGAAGGAATATTCAGTGGTTTGGAAGAAATATTTTTGATGGAAAAGATGGCTTTTTCTTCCTGTTTATCCAATTCCACATAGACCCGCGTTCCTTCTAATGCATATTTCGCCACATTGTTGTAGAGATTCTCCAACACTCTCCAAATCCGTCTGCCGTCTGCCATAACGACTACGGAATCCTTCGGCAGCTTTGTGACAACGGTCAGATTCCGGGTTTCAAACTTCTCATTAAACTCTCCGCTGGTCTGATAAATTAACTCCACCAGATTAATCTTGGTCATTTCCAGCGTAATATTTCCCGAACTGATTTTGGAGGCTTCCACCAAATCTTCCGTTAACTGTCTTAGACGGGCAGATTTTTCATTTAGAATGTGAATATAGTTTCGGATTTTTTCATCTTCAATATTTTCATTCTCCAGCAAGTTTACATAATTAATAATGGAGGTCAGCGGTGTTTTGATATCATGGGATACGTTGGTAATCAAATCTGCCTTCATCCGTTCATTTTTCATACTGGTATCCACCGCTTTTTCCAGACCCTCTCCCAGAGTATTGATTCCTTCACTTAAGGTTTTATTAGCTCCGGTAAGCTGTTCCGTATCAATTTTAAATTCCAGATTTCCCGATTTGATTTCCTCGATTCCGTCCATAATTTCCTGACGCTGTAGCTGTTCTTTCAAAAGAACTACTCCTACGGCGGCAATCACCAAAATCAATACCAGCAAAAATAGGGGTTGAGAATAATAATAACCCATGGCTGCCAGTATCAGTACAACAGCTGCCCCTGCCAGATAAAAGAATACGAATCTTCCGGTTGTTTTTCTGTTTTTATAGAACTGCTGCAACAAATCCGTCAATGCATAAATGATGCTGTTGCTCCACAGGGTACCGGCACGGGTTCTTCTTACCAGACTTAAATACAGTACCATGAAAATCGCATTTCCGATAAACGCCAAACTTCCTGCCATAATCATAATGCCGGACATTTCCCATTCCAGACTTCCGACTGCTCCCAGCACAAAGATATTTCCCACAAGAAACAGAATTCCCAAGAAAATCAAAAATTCGGTCTTCATCTTATCCACAAAATTCAGATGTATCTCATCCTCTTTGAAGCCTTTTCCCGAAACCGTACTGAGATAGATGACGGAAATAATCCAGCCCACCAAAGCTACTGCCACCATTACCATACTGACACGAATCCATGGATGAAGCCGATAATAGGTAAGTCTCGCTTCGTAAAAATGGTCTTTTTGCGGAAAACTGGTATCAATCCCTACCATCAGCACGGAATTGGAGTCCATATTTCCGGTAATATAATTCATGTCGTTATAAAAATATTCTTCCAATCCCTCTACATTGGTAGTGAAACGGACATCCTGATCATCATAGCTGAGATAGCTTCCCAGACTTTCCATTTTCTTTTTGGCTTCCTCTTTGGAATTGCCAAATAACATAACCGTATTTCTGTCTGTTCCATACCGCTCTTCCACAATTTCCTCAGAATCTGTCATAAAATTGGAGTATACCTGACCGGATTCCATTTCGTAGTAGTAGTACACATTGGATTTTTCGAGGTCGTATTTATTCACAAGACGTTTGTAATCGTTTATCTGTTCGGTAATTCCCGACACGGTTTTCTCGATGGAATTAGAGATACTGATAGCCTCCTCCGTGCTAATCTCTCCATTGAGATATCTCTCAATATACCCTCCATCCTCCATGGCAGGATAACTTTCCTCCACAAGACTTAGATAGCCTGCTGCCTGATATTTACAGCCTTCCTCTGCCCAGCTAATCATATCTCCCAACTGATAACAGATGTCGGCATTCACATATATCGGCTTGGTCGGGTCATATTCCCCCTCTGTCTCAAACTCTTTTTGTAATGCGATTAAATGCTGTACTTCGGTGGTGGTTTTTTTTAATTCCTGAGTGTAATATTCAGAACTTAAGAAATTATTCCCTGTGGTTCCGATTTCCCGTATTTCCAGCATGCTTTTATCTGCCAGATTAACTAAAAAAAACAGGAACATCACAAATAAAACAGCCATAATCTGCTGTATGATAGCTGCAATTATTTTTGATGCGGTAGAATAATGACGGTTTTTCATATTACACATCCTTTTCTATCTTATAACCCACTCCCCAGACTACTTTCAGGTATCTCGGTTCTTTTGGATTAATCTCTATTTTTTCACGAATATGGCGGATATGGACTGCCACCGTATTATCCGCTCCTACTGCCTCCTCATTCCAGATACTTTCATATATCTGCTCAATAGGAAATACTTTCCCTGCATTTTTTACCAGAAGTAACAGAATATTGTACTCGATAGGTGTCAGGCGGATATTCTCCCCATCTACGGTAACCTCCTTGAGATCATCATTGATTTCCAAACCTCCCACCCGGTAAATACTCTGACTATCCTCTACAGCATTGCCTAACTGCATATAACGGCGAAGCTGCGATTTTACCCTAGCCACCAGTTCCAAAGGATTAAATGGTTTGCTCAGATAATCATCTGCTCCAATGTTCAATCCCAGAATCTTGTCCGCATCCTCCGTCTTCGCAGACAAAATGATAATCGGTATGCTGCTGTTTTCTCGAATTTTTAAAGTGGCACGGATACCGTCCAACTTCGGCATCATCACATCTATAATCAAAAGCTGAACCTCATGCTGCTCTAACATCTGCAAAGCCTGTTCTCCATCGTATGCTTTCAATACCTGAAATCCTTCTTGCTGCAAATATATTTCAATAGCATCTACAATCTCTTTGTCATCATCACAAACTAATATTTGTACCATAATTCCCTCCTTGTGGCTGCTTTTCCTTATTCTATCATGTATTTTTCTATTTGACACCGCAAATTTTCTTAAGAAATTTTGAAGAATTTTAAAGAAACAAAAAACTGATGGGAAAATCCCATCAGCCTTGTTTTTTCTGTTCGTTTTTCCAGCGGAAATATTCTGCATCCAGATTTACCTTTATCTGCATTTCCTGTGCTGCTTTTTCTTCCGGAGTAATCTCATGGACTTCTTCTGTCTCTTCTACTGCGGTTTCCTCCAGAGGAATCCCCATCTTTTGGAAATATTCCTGATTAATCTTAATCTCCGGTTTTACCACCTGAAATGCCGGTTCTTCCTTCTGTTTTGCACGTTTTGCTTCCTTGGCTTCTTTCTTTCTCTGCCGCTCCTTATTACTCTCGTCAATGATATTCAGATATTTGTTTGTATCCCGCAAATCTCCCAGAGAAGCTTTCAGCTCCAACTGATTCTCCCGAACCACCTGTTGTTTCGCCTTCATCTCTTTTTTGATGTTGCGGAAAACCTGTTCCATCTCATCATTGGCACTCTGAATAATTTCCTGTATACAGCTCAATGCCTCATCTGAATAAATAACTGACGCCGCATAGACATCCTCTGCCTTATGGCTGGCATCCCAGATAATGTCTTCTCCGTGTTTCCGTGCTTCACGTTCTCCTCTGTCCCGGCTCTCTTTTGTAATCTCATACTCTTCCATCATCTCGCTCATTGCTGCTTTTAACTCATTTAAGAGTCCGATGACTTCTTTTTTATTTACAATAACCTTCCCGGATTCTTTGTCGTACGGTTCACTTTTTGAAAACAGCACATGCATTTCCCGAAGCGTTCTCTCTACTTTGTCCTGTACGCTCATTGCCCTCTCCCTACATAGACGTTCTTACTTTTTACTTATTCTAAAATAGCACAAAATAGACATCTTATCAAGGAAGAATATACAGGTTTAGAATCGGAAATCCCGCTGTCCTTCGTGAATATTCTCGATATATTCCCTTGCTTTTTCTTTTACTTTTGGATTGGTAATTACTTCCAGTTCTTTCTGAATCAGTTTCTCTCCGATTTCCTTTGTCTTTGGAGATGCATAGTCCTCCAGATATTCCTTTAAAGTCATCAGGGCGTTTGGATGACAGCAGTTGACAATCTGACGGCTCTTTAAGAGCTTCATAAACCGGTCTCCTGTTCTGCCTTCACGGTAACATGCGGTACAAAAGCTCGGTACATACCCCAATTCCATCAGCCAGCAGACTACCTCATCCAAGGTTCTTCTGTCACTGACATCAAACTGTGCGGAGTTTTCTTCCTCCGGTTCCTCTTCGGCATAGCCGCCTACACTGGTTTTGGAACCGCCACTAATCTGAGAAATTCCCAGCTCCAATACTTTTTTACGGGTTTCCTCTGACTCTCTGGTGGAAACAATCATACCCGTGTATGGCACAGCGATTCGGATACATGCCACAATTTTTGCAAACAAATCATCGGAGATTCCGTTGTCAAAGACATCCGGGTCAATGTCATCAGCACGGCGGAGTCTCGGTACACTGATGGTATGAGGACCCACGCCCTTTGCTGCCTCTAAATGCTCGGCATGCATGATGATTCCCGTAAAATCATAGCGGTAGTTATTCAATCCGAACAATACTCCCAATCCTACATCATCAATTCCTCCCTCCATGGCACGGTCCATGGCTTCAGTGTGGTATGCATAATCATGCTTCGGTCCCGTCGGATGCAGCTTCTCATAATTTTCTTTGTGATAGGTCTCTTGGAACAGGATATACGTTCCAATTCCTGCGTCCTTTAATTTGCGGTAATTTTCTACAGTAGTTGCCGCAATGTTTACGTTAACACGGCGGATTGCTCCGTTTTTATGCTTAATGCTGTAAATGGTATTGATACATTCCAAAATATATTCTATCGGATTATTTACCGGGTCTTCTCCTGCCTCCAATGCCAACCGTTTATGTCCCATATCCTGCAATGCAGTAACCTCTTTTACAATCTCTTCCTGCGTCAGTTTCTTTCTGGCTATGTGCTTATTTTTGGCATGATACGGACAGTATTCACAGCCGTTGATGCAGTAATTGGACAGATACAGCGGTGCAAACATTACGATACGGTTGCCGTAAAACTCTTCCTTAATCTCTCTTGCCAATGCATAAATCTCTTGATTTTTCTCCTCTATATCACAATCCAGAAGTACCAAGGCCTCCCGATGGGTGATTCCTTTTTTCTCCCGTGCCTTATTCAAAATGCGGTCGATTTCTTCCAAGTTACTCTTGTTTTTCTCGCCATATTCCAAGGATGCCAATACTTCCTCATGGGCAATAAATTCTTCTGCCTTACTTGATTTTACATCATACATATTCTTCTCCTCCTTCTATCGGTTCCATCCCGGTGCATCTCCGCGGTGGGTTACCAGCTCACAGTCAATGGTTTTCATACGGTTGGACAAACAACTCCGACATTCCGCCGCCTCGTCTCCCGTACAGATTTTGTTGTCATACAGTTCATATTTCTTTCGGACATTGGTAGGGGATAGATTGGGCATTACCACATTTGCTCCTGCCAAAATTCCCTTTTCCCGTCCTCTGGGGTCTATGGTTCCCAGTGCGGTAGTTGCCGGCAAAAGTACCGTTGGCTCTAAAATCCGAATCAGACTCAGCAGATACAGGGTGTCCTCCACCGTACCTCCCGGCTCCCTGCCAAAAGGCGTCTCATGATGGGGAACAAAGGGTCCGATTCCCACCATATGAGGTTGAAATTCTTGGATAAACAACATATCCTCCGCCAAAGTTTCCTCTGTCTGTCCCGGACTTCCCACCATAAATCCACATCCCACCTGATAGCCGATAGCTTTCAGTTCTTTCAGGCAATTCATTCTGTGCTCATAAGACATTTCTTCGGGATGGAGCCTTTGATAATGACCTGCATCTGCCGTTTCATGCCGCAACAGATAACGGTCTGCTCCCGCCTGATAAAACAGCTCATAGCTTTTCCTGCTCCGCTCGCCCAAAGACAGGGTCAAGGCACAATCAGGATGCTTTTCTTTGATTGCCTTTATGATTTCTTCCAATCTCTCATCGGTATAATAGCCATCCTCTCCCCCCTGCAATACAAAGGTTCGGAATCCCAGCTCATAGCCGGTATCGGTACATTCCAGTATCTGCTCCATGGTAAGACGATAACGCTCTGCATTGGGATTGCTCCTGCGGATTCCACAGTAATAGCAATCATTTTTGCAATAATTGGTAAATTCAATCAATCCTCTGACATATATCTGATTGCCAAAGTGTTCTTCCCGTATCTTTTTTGCCAGAGCAGCCGCCTGACTCTCATAAACCTCTCTGCTGCCAATCAGCTGTATCCATTGGTCTTTTGTAAGCATTCGCTCTTTCTCTAATTTCTCCAATAAGTTCATGCTTATCTCCTTACATTTTTCATTCTCTATCGGGATTACACTTTGGAATAGACCGCTTTTGCGGTTACTCCTTCCAACATCCCCAGCTTTCCCGACAGGCTGCTGATGATGTTTTGCGGTGCATCCATGACAACACTGATAAAATTCACACCACGCTCTTTGTGGGGGATTCCCATTCTTCCGATGACGTAATCCCCATATTCATGCAGCAATTGATTCAGTTTTTCCACACTTTCGGAATTCTCCACCACAATGGCTATATTGGCAAGTCTTGTATCCATACGTTTCCCTTTCTTCTATCTCAAATAGAATTTCGCAAAGCGAAATTCCCGCCCACAAAAAAATCCTTGTACCCAAAGGCACAAGGACAGTATCTGCTTACTGAAAAGAGGACGGACATTTCTGCCGTCAGCTCTGTTTTTCTATTCCTGTGCCTTCTTTCGCAGGACGCACCTTTGAAATCAGGTATCTGAATATAGAATAACATATTGTATATGGTTTGTCTATTTTAAATCTTATCTTTGACTTCCTTCAAATCTGCAATAAATTTCAATTTTCCTGCTTTTCTCTCCCCATAGACCTGTCGGTAAACAGACAGATATTCTTCGTAGGTAATGCTACATTGGTAGGTTAAAAGTTCCATCTCTGTTCCGAATACATCTACCAAAATACCCATTTCTTCCATATCATTGGTAAGATAAAATTTCTTTCTCCGTTCCCTATCCTTCTGGTTCTCTGCCTCTCCGTAAACACTCTCAATCTCCAGAAAAAGCCGCTGTTTCTCATAGTGTTCCTGTAAACACTGTAATGCCTTAGAACCGCAGCCGGAGCCTCTTCTTTGGGTATCCACCGCAAAATAATCCAACAATACTAAATCTCCTGCTTTCATCATAATGGCAAGTCCTGCAAATCCCGCTTCATCCTGCAGCTCCCAGATGTCCACAAGACCCTGTTTTTTTCTGCGGTTTATCAGCCAAAACGGCTTTTTTTCACATTTCGGAAAAGCATCCTCATATAGTTTCCGAATCTTTTGTATCTGTTCCTTTGTGTTTGCTTCTACTAATCTCATTTCCTGCATCTCTATTTACCTCTTCCACATCAACATGCCTCCCATTCTACCACACTTTGTCCCGAATATACAAATATGCCCTTTCCCGCAGAATTTTGCTGTCTTGGAAAGGGCATATACATGGCAGTTAATTATACATTTTCTTCTATTACTTCCTGATAAGCCTTTGTGTCTTTATAAATCTCATCCTTTAACGGATTCAGATGGTTTTTCTTAATCAGCCTGAACTGATAAATTGCAACTCCCAGATTAAACGCCAAAGCTACGAAGCTTACTATGAAGAATGCCACCGGATTGTGTGTCGTCGGTACCGGTGCGATTCTGTCTGCAAAGGTTGGGAAGGTCATAATAAACATAATCCACAATGCTAAGGTCTGTGCTCTATGTTGTAACCACATTCCTCTTTTGATTACAAATGCCGGAATGGTACAGGAAAGCAAAAGTGCCAGACCGCAATAGATGGAATGGTCTGCAATACAGTTGTAGGTATATGCAAAATTCCACAAATCATATGCGATAATCCACGGCCATATCATATCCGGCCACATCATATCTTTGCGTTTTCCTTTGGAAACGAAAATTCCAGTCCATCCGCAGATGGTTATAATGTTCAAAAGACCTGCAATTCCGTTCATAATATTCCACGGTCCTGACATTACCCAAAGCTCATTGATATATTCGCCTTTGAATGCTCCATAGGAAAAACATTGAAAATCTCTGAGTACAGCTTCCAAAATATTTAACGCCAGAATAATCGGTGGAAAATAAAATGCAAATTTCTTATCCTTTAATCCCGGTATGTAGCAAATTGCCATAAATCCCAGACATCCCGCCAATGCAGAATAGGTTTTTACCCAGTTAAACCAGTTTCCCGTTCCATACTCATTCCCCGGTGCCGCCGTTGTCGGCCAAACAAAAATTGTCAATACCAACGGCAAAATAAAAAACAGCAAAATTCCAAACCATTTACTGGATCTTGCCAACTCATTAAATGCCATCAGTCCAAAAAGAACTGCCAGCCAGATAGCCCATCCTATGAGATCTGTCTGTTCGTATAAGATTCCCATTTTTCTACCTCCTCATTATCTACTTTTCTGCTTATCATTCTCCTTAATTTTAACAGAATGATATTCGCCGAATCTTATTCTGTTAAAATTATACAAAAAACTTCCATGAATGTCAATCATTTTCATTTAAAAGGTTTTGTGCTACAATAAGTTCCAGAAAAATATGGGGGACTACTATGGAAAAAACTTCGACCAGAAAAGAACAGTCTATGAAAACCAGACTTAAAATTTTAGATGTGGCATTGGATTTATTTAAGGAAAAGGGGATAGACTCCGTAAAGGTAACGGATATCTGTCAAGCCGCCGGTGTCTCTGTGGGGGCTTTCTATCATCATTTTCCATCGAAAGAAAGCATTATCGAACGATGCTATCAGAGTATTGAGGCCTATATTGCAGACCTTATGCAGGATGTTAACTACGACAATTACACGGAACTGCTGCTGAACTTTCTTCGGACTGCAAACCAAGTCATGGAAGAGATGGATTGGAATTTTATTGCAAATGTCTACAAATATTTGTTGACCTCCAAAAATAAATATACCTTAAGTACAACCAGACATCCTTACGTGTTTATGGAAGAGATTCTCACCAATGGTGTTGCCGCCGGAGAATTCCGTAAAGATTTAGATGTTAAACAGACAACTGCCTCCCTCATGCGACTGGTACGGGGACTTGTTTTTGACTGGTGCATTTCTGAGGGAAGCTATTCTCTGACAGACGAGGTTGCCAAAACCGTCGGTATTATTTTGAAGGAATACCGGTAGAAGTGTTTCCTTTTTTATTCATGTTTTATCTCTTTTATATAATTCGCTCCAAAAACAAGTATTGCAAAAGTTCCCGAAAGAACAAACAATAGCGGTATACTTATAAAATTCAACAGAATTCCCGAAAGGCTTGAAAAAACAGGTACAATACACAGAGCAAACATACTGGAAATTGCAGATACCCGGGCTAAATATTCCTGTTCAATTTCTGCAAAAAAACGAACTTGGATAATAAAATTGCTGGCGGCAATTCCCATTCCCAGCATTGCCATTCCCAAAATCAATCCTATATATTGTCCCATAATTCCTATATTTCTGATATAGGTCAAAATAAAGTATGCCATTCCCAACAGTATCCCTCCCAGAAAAAAGCTTTTCTTTTCTCCCAAAAACTCTTTTAATTTCGGCATAAAAAGGGCAAACACACCCATGGCAACGGCTGAACTCACTCCCATAACAGATAACATCATATCCTGTCCCTTTAAAATATCTTCCACATAAGGCACCTGATATACGTTAATGGGAATAAATGCAATATTTATGATACAGGTAAAAATACAGATACTTAACACTTTCTTATGTAGCTTTACATATTGGAATCCCTCTTGAATATCCTTTACCCCTTTTGAAAACTCCAATTTCTGATAGGGCTTTTTCTCTACTTTCATGGTCATTACCAAGATACCACAAACCAAAAAGGTTAATGCATCTATCATAAGTGCCGCTTCTAATCCTCCCCATCCGATAATCGTAGCTGCGATTGCCAGACCGAATACTTCCATAAGCTTCATGGAACTGGTTTCCAATGCCAAGCCCTCTTCTCTCAATTCCTCCCTTAAAATCTTCGGCAGCATACCGGCAGAAGCCGGTGACCGAAAGGATTCAAAAGACGAATTCAAAAAGGTTATGACATACAAATGCCATATCTCTATCCTTCCCGATATATATAACAAAACAATGGCTGTAACACACAATCCCCTTCCTATGTCACAGATTGCCATAATTTTTTTCTCATCTTTGTAAGTGGAAACCGCACCGGAAACAATGCTGAATATTAAATTGGGAAGACCATTGACGGCAAACAATGTTGCCACTAACATGGTAGAACCCGTAATGTGATATATGAGAATTGAAAATGCTATGGTGTCAATTCCATCTCCAAATCTGGAGAGCGATGACCCGATTAACTCCTTATAAAAATTATACTCCCCTTTTAGATTTTTGTATTTCCCTAAAATTTTTTTCATTTTAACCCTCTCCCTAATTATTCATGGTATTGTAATACTATTATACTTAAAAACGGCTCTATCAGCGACATTACGCCACGGATAAAGCCATTTTTAATTTTTTATTCTTTAATCTCAATTCGTACTAAAGATTTCCGAAGTGCAAATTCTGCTCTCTTCAAATCAATCTCATCTCTGTGAAATTGCATACGCTCCTCTGCACGCTGCTTTGCAGCCTTTGCTCGCTCTACATCAATCTCCTCCGGCCACTCGGCAATTTCCGCCAAAAGCGTTACCTTATCCGGAAGGATTTCCGCAAAACCGGAGTGTACTGCCGCTTCCTTCTTGCCCTCCGGCTCCGTAATGGTTACGATTCCCGGTGCCAGTACGGTAGTCAGCGGAATATGGTTTTTGTATACACCAATATCCCCGTTTGCCGTTGTAAACTCAATCATGGTCGCCTCGCCTTTGTAAAAAACACGGTCCGGCGTAATGATCTCTACGGAAAAAATTCTATCATCTGCCATAGATTCACCCCTTACTCCATGCGAGCTCGTACTTCATCAATACTTCCTGCATTTAAGAAATAGCTTTCCGGAATGTCATCATGCTTTCCTTCCAGAATCTCTTTGAAGCCCCGGATGGTCTCTGCGATTGGAACATACTTACCTTCCAGACCGGTAAACTGAGTTGCTACGAAGAACGGCTGGGATAAGAATCTCTGTACCTTTCTGGCACGGTTTACTACCAGCTTATCATCTTCGGATAATTCGTCCATACCCAAAATTGCGATAATATCCTGTAATTCCTTATATTTCTGCAAAATCTCCTGTACGCCGCGGGCTACTTGGAAATGCTCCTCACCTACAATACGCGGGTCCAGAATTCTGGAAGTAGAACCCAGCGGGTCTACTGCCGGATAAATACCAAGCTCTGCAATGGAACGCTCCAATACGGTGGTGGCATCCAAGTGGGCAAAGGTGGTTGCCGGAGCCGGGTCTGTCAAGTCATCGGCTGGCACATAAACCGCCTGAACGGAAGTAATGGAACCGTTCTTGGTGGATGTGATACGCTCCTGCAGCGCACCCATCTCTGTCTGCAGTGTCGGCTGATAACCTACGGCTGAAGGCATACGTCCTAATAACGCGGATACCTCAGAACCCGCCTGTGTAAAACGGAAAATATTATCAATGAATAAAAGTACGTCTTTTCCGCCTTTGTCACGGAAATACTCTGCCATTGTCAATCCCGTAAGACCTACACGCATACGTGCTCCCGGCGGTTCGTTCATCTGACCGAATACCATACAGGTCTTGTCAATAACTCCGGATTCTTTCATTTCATAGTAAAGGTCGTTTCCCTCACGGGTACGCTCACCTACACCGGTAAATACGGAATATCCACCATGCTCTGTGGCAATGTTATGGATTAACTCCTGAATCAATACGGTTTTACCTACACCGGCACCACCGAACAAACCGATTTTACCACCCTTCTGATAAGGGCAGAGCAGGTCAACGACCTTAATTCCTGTCTCCAACATCTCCGTAGAGGTGGCCTGTTCCTCAAAGGCTGGTGCCTTTCTGTGGATTGGCATATACTCTACATCTGTCGGTGCATCGATTTCATCGATTGGTTCACCTAATACGTTAAACATACGTCCTAAGGTTGCCTCACCTACCGGAACGGAAATTGCTGCTCCGGTTGCCACGGCATCCATTCCACGTACCAAACCGTCTGTAGGTCCCATGGCAATACACCGTACCGTATCATCACCCAAGTGCTGTGATACTTCCACTACTAATCTTTTTCCCTCATTGGTCTTAATCTCAATAGCGTCATTTATTTCAGGAAGATTTCCTTCTGTAAATTTGATATCCAATACAGCACCGATAATCTGAGTGATTTTTCCTACATTTGTTTCTGCCATTTTCCTATCACTCCTTTATTTTTATTCATCCTTCACAACATACCTGTGAAGGCTCTGTATTCCTAAAGCTCTTGTCCTTAGGAAATCGCCTCAGCTCCCGCAATAATCTCTGTCAATTCCTGCGTGATGGAGCCCTGACGAGCTCTGTTATATTTCAATGTCAAGTCGCTGATTATATCCTCTGCATTGCTTGTTGCAGAATCCATTGCCTGCATCCTTGCACCGTTCTCACTTGCTACCGCTTCTACCAAAGCTCCGTAGAACAGGCTTGTGATATATTTTGGAATAATCATATCCAACGCCTCTTCCTCTGTCGGCTCGTAGTTCATCAGTACATTACTGTTCTCGGTTACCTCCGATTCTTCAAATTCCACCGGAAGCAGCTTCATCAGCTTCGGCTCATGAACCACCGTATTTTTAAAATGTGTATAAGCCAGATAGATTTCTCCGATTTCACCATTCTGATAATCCTCTAACACCTGCTTACAGATTGCCATAGCATCGGTATAATCCGGGGCCTCAATGACCTCAGGATAAGATGCTTTGATGGTATATCCCCTGCGTTCTAAAGCTTCACGGCCTTTATTACCGATGGTATACAGCTCCAAATCCTCTTTTTTCAGCTCACCGTTAGTAATCAGTTTGACAATATTGGAATTATATCCTCCTGCCAATCCTCTGTTGGAGGTAATTACTACTATGGCTTTTTTCTCGGATTCATTCTTCATCAAATAAGGATGGTTCATATTTCCTGATTTTGCAAGCACCGACGTAACCGTCTGATACATATAGTTGAAATATGGATTTGCTTCTTCTGCACGGCTCTTTGCTTTTTGCAGTTTGACGGTAGACACAAGCTTCATGGCTTTTGTAATCTGCTGCGTACTCTGTATGCTGCTTTTTCTTCTCTTTATGTCCCTCATAGAGGCCATATGAATTCACCGCCATTCTTATTTAAAATCTGCTTTACACTCTTCAATCGCTTTGATTAATTTCTGCTCTATTTCTTCCTGCAGCTCTTTTGTCTCACGGATAGAAGTAATGATTTCCGGATATTTTGTATCAATCTGCTCAAATAATGCTGTCTGGAAATCCAAAACCTTATCTACCGGAATATCTAAAAGATATTTCTTGGTTGCCGCATAGATAATCGCTACCTGATACTCTACCGGAAGCGGCTGATACTGCGGCTGTTTCAAAATCTCACGGATTCTTTCACCCTGTGCCAGCTTCTCTGTGGTATCTGCATCCAACTCCGAACCGAACTGGGAGAATGCTGCCAGCTCGCGGTACTGTGCCAGCTCCACACGGATTGGTGCTGCAATCTTCTTAATCGCCTTAATCTGTGCCGCACCACCTACACGGGATACGGAAAGACCCGCATTGATTGCCGGACGGAAACCGGAGTTGAACATCTCTGTCTCCAGATAAATCTGACCATCTGTAATGGAAATAACGTTGGTCGGAATATATGCAGAAACGTCACCTGCCTGTGTCTCGATAATCGGCAATGCGGTTAAAGAACCTCCGCCTAAGCTGTCATTTAATCTCGCCGCACGCTCCAGTAATCTGGAATGTAAGTAGAATACATCTCCCGGATAAGCCTCACGTCCTGGCGGTCTTCTCAGAAGTAAGGAAAGTGTACGGTATGCGGTTGCATGCTTACTTAAATCATCATAAACAACCAATACGTCCTCTCCGTTCTCCATCCATTCTTCTCCAATGGCACATCCTGCATATGGAGCAATATACTGTAACGGTGCCAACTCACTGGCTGTGGATGCTACCACGGTGGTGTAGCTCATAGCACCGAACTCTTCCAATGTATTTACAATGGATGCAACGGTAGATGCCTTCTGTCCGATTGCAACATAGATACATTTTACGCCCTGACCCTTCTGATTGATGATGGTATCAATGGCAATCGCTGTTTTACCTGTCTGACGGTCACCGATGATAAGCTCACGCTGTCCTCTTCCAATCGGCACCATGGAATCAATGGCTTTGATACCTGTCTGTAACGGGGTATCTACGGACTTTCTGGAGATAACACCGGATGCTACTCTCTCAATCTGACGATATTTTGTGGTTTCAATCGGTCCCTTGCCATCAATCGGCTGACCTAATGCATTTACAACACGGCCAATCATGGCATCACCTACCGGTACCTCTACTACTCTGCCGGTTGTCTTTACGGTATCTCCTTCGTTGATATTCTTCTGGTCACCGAGCAATACGGCACCAACATTATCTTCTTCAAGGTTTAATACCATTCCATATACTTCGCCAGGGAACTCTAAAAGCTCTCCCTGCATTGCGTTCTCAAGGCCATGAATACGAGCAATACCATCCGCTACCTGAATAACTGTACCTACATCTGCCACTTCCAGTTTGTCTGCATAGCGTTTAATCTGCTCTTTTATGACGGAACTGATTTCCTCTGGTCTTAAATTCATGGAACTTCTTCACCTACTTTCACTAAATTATTCTGCAATTCCCAGCGGAATATTGTAGAGCTCCCGTGACAGCTCATAGAGCTTGGTCTTTACACTGCTGTCCACTACTCTATCTCCGATTCGAATTACCATACCGCCAATCAATGCGGTGTCCACATCATAGTGCATCTCAAATGCTACATATTTTGTGGTTTCTAAAAGTCTTGCTTCTACGTCCTTCTTCTGTGCCTCGGACAACTCCATGGCAGAAGTGACATAAGCAGTTCCGATATTTTTGTATTCCTTTACCTGATCTATAAAATAAACGAATACGCTTTCCATCTCTGCAAAATGGTCTTTTTGAATCATCATAATCATCAACCCTACCATTTCATCCAGCACCTTTCCCTGAAAAATGCTTTCTATGAGATGTATTTTTTCTTCTTTTACAATCTGCGGATGATTCATCAGCCGGGATAACTCCTGATTTTCTCTCAAGACAGTTAAAATTCCTTTTGCTTCCTCAGAAAAATCATCTAATCGGTTACTCTCCACGGCAGTTTCAAACAAAGCATCCCCATATGTCTTGGATACTAATTTTGCCATGTTGAATCACCCATCTCTCTCAATGTCTCTTCCACTAAGGTATCCTGAATCGTTGTATCAATAGAAGCTGACACGACTTTTCCCGCCATCATTGAGGCAATCGTGATAATCTCCTGCTTCATTTCATCCATTGCACGCTTCTTCTCAAGCTCTGCCTCTTCATTGGCACGTTTGATGATTCTGGCAGCCTCTTCTTTGGCTTCTTCCACAATCCGTGCTTCGTTTTTCAACGCCTTCTGACGGGCTTCACTTAAAATCTGCTCTGCTTCTTTCTCTATGTTTTTCAGCTTTTCATCATATTCTGACTTTAATACCGCAGCCTCTTCCTTATCCGTCTTTGCAGTATCTAAATCTGTCTTAATCTTTAACTTACGGTCTTCTAACATTTTGCGGACCGGGTTAAACAACAGATAGGACAGCATCATAAACAGGAAGAATACAGCGATTGCTAAAAGTACCGTATCATGTAATAACTGAAAATCCAGATCGAATAATCTCGTCATAGCTTAGAAGTATGCCTCCTTTCCGTTTCATTTCTAAAAATCTTTTCTTATTTTGCTAACGGTTTAACGAAAAGTAAGAGCATAGCTACTAACAAACCATAAAGACCTGTGGTCTCTGCTACCGCCTGTCCTAATAACATGGTAGAGGTAATGTCGGATTTTGCACCCGGATTTCTACCTACTGCGGATGCCGCATGACCTGCTGCGATACCCTGTCCGATACCAGGTCCGATACCGGCGATAACTGCTAAACCTGCACCAATTGCTGAACATGCTAAAATTAAATCATTTCCTGAAATATTCATAATATAATCCTCCTAAATAATAATTATTCTGTCTCCATTGCCTGATTTACATAGGTCATTGTCAACATACAGAATACATAGGTCTGAATTGCTCCTGAGAACAAGTCAAAGTAAACGTGTAATGCTGCCGGCCAGACAACTGCAATCTTAGAAAGCAGCCCGTAAACCAATGCCATAATTACAGTTCCTGACAATACGTTTGCGAACAAACGTAATGATAAGGATACCGGTACGGCTAAATCTCCGATAATGTTAATCGGTGCCCAAATCGGCCACGGATCACATAATCCCTTCAGTACTCCGGAAACCTTCTGATATTTAAATTTACAGAACGTTATCATGGAGAACGTGATTAATGCCAATGCCAGAGTGGTTCCGTAATCTGCTGTCGGTGGTCTTAACCCCAGCAAACCGGAAATATTGCTGAACAATATAAAGATAAAAATTGTACTGATGTAGTTTTTGAACTTCTTGGAATTCTTTCCCATAACGCCCTCTACTACGCCATCTAATTTTTCTACTATCAATTCTGCAATATTCTGAAAGGTATCCGGTACATCTGTTGCATGCTTCATTTTTCGATTCACTGCAAATGCAAACACTAAAAGAGTCAGCATGACAATCAATATGCACACATGTGTTGTGGTAATCCACACAGTATGACCGAAGATTTCATAAGAAAAAATCCCATGAATCATAAAGTCTATGTCTTCTGCACTGGATGCCATCAAAATTGCGTTATCCACAATTTCACCTCCTTCATCCCTCATCATTAATTATAACTCTGTACTGTCCGAAGACCTCTGGTCTTTCCCTTCTTTAGGATACAGTACTTTATGAATGAAAGGCTGCATATAAGCTGCTGCCTTTAATCCCAAAACGCCTATAAAAGCCATGATAAAATTACCTAGCCGGAACTTCGCTGTTACAAAGAACACCGCCACAACTACAATATATCGCAGCAGCGACTGTAAAATAACTTTATTTTTTGCCCCGTTTTCTCCCTGAAGTGCCACCGCATCCTCAATTACCACCGCCATATGAATTGCCATTCCGCATGCCAATGCGATTCCAATCCAAAGTCCGGTACTATAACGAAGCTTATCCTCCACGAACCAGACACCTGCCAGCTCCACAATCACTCCGTATATCAATATTCCCAGCAACAGTGCCGGAAGTGCACTATTGAGTCTTCTTATCATGCTTTTTATCATCACTTTCATATATTTTTTTTGCCATGATATAACAGTTTCGGAATCCTGCCAGGGCACCTACGAAAAAGAGCACAATCGTAAGAAACGATAGCTCCAGCTTTTTGTCCAGAAAAACTCCCAATGCAGTACACAAAAAAATAGGAACTATCATGTTAATACCAAACTGTGTAATCAGTACAAAGGACTGATAAACGCTTTTTTTGTATTTCACACATAGCTCCTTTCTGTCGTTAACAACAAAAAATTATATAGGACTATTTTATACCACTTTCTGTCCGTTTGTCCACAAGATTCCACAATTTTATAAACTTTGGACAGAATAAGGAAGTTGTCTTTTTTATAATTTTATTTTGATTTCCCGTTCCGTGTGCTGATACTTGCGAAATTCAACGCCTGCGGCCTTCAACATTCTTTTGGATGCAATGACTCCCGGCGTATTCTTATACTTATCATCATCATATATTACCGTTTTTATACCTGATTGTATGATAGCTTTTGCACATTCGTTACAAGGAAACAGCGATACATACAAAATAGAACCTTCCAGACTTCCGCCACGATAATTCAAAATTGCATTTAATTCACTGTGGGTCGTATAAAAATATTTATTGTCCAACGGTTCTCCTTCCCTTGCCCACGGAAACTCGTCATCAGAGCATCCGGTAGGAAATCCGTTATAGCCCATGGACAAAATCTTATGGTCCGGGCTTACGATACACGCTCCCACCTGTGTATTCGGGTCTTTGGATCTCATTCCCGAAAGCATTGCCACTCCCATAAAATATTCATCCCAACTGATATAATCCTGCCTTTTATCGCTCATATGTATTCCCTCCCTGATAAAAAATCTCCAAACCTTCTCTAAATATACAGAATGTAAAGAACGGATTGCCAAAATGACAATCCGCAATTTATTTATTTTGTACCAAAAATACGATCTCCGGCATCTCCCAGACCCGGAACAATGTAACCATGCTCATTCAGATGATCATCCTGTGCCCCCACATAGATATCCACATCCGGGTGTGCCTCCTGCATCCGCTTGATTCCTTCCGGAGCCGCAATAATGCACATAAAATGAATGTGTTTTACACCCTTATCCTTCAGCATCTGGATTGCCGCCACAGAAGAACCTCCCGTTGCCAGCATTGGGTCCACCACGAAAACCTCTCTCTCACTGCAATCCTTTGGCAGCTTACAATAGTACTCTACCGGCTCTAAGGTCTCCTCGTTACGGTACAGTCCGATATGTCCTACCTTTGCAGATGGTATCATAGCCAGCATTCCGTCTACCATACCCAATCCTGCTCTCAGAATCGGAACTACTGCCAGCTTCTTTCCTTTCAGTTCCTTTGCCGTGGTCTTGCAAATCGGTGTCTGAATCTCCACATCTGCAAGCTCCAAATCTCTGGTTGCCTCGTAGCACATCAGCATAGCTATCTCGCTAATCAGAGTTCTGAAATCCTTAGAACCCGTATCCTCCCTCCGAATCCAACTGATTTTGTGCTGAATTAACGGATGATCCATAATCGTTACTTTTGACATGTCTTTTCTCCTTCATTTAGTATTTTCACAAGTTTTTTTATAGATTTGTTTAAGGTCTCATAACAGAGTCCGTATGCCTGAAGATTTCCTCCGTATGGGTCCAAAATCTCCAACTCATCTCCCACCAGTGTTGTGAGTACTTGTACGCTCTCTTCGTTTATCTCTGGAAATAACTCCAGTATCTTCTGCCTGTTGTCTTCACTCATGGTCAATATCAAGGTGTCCTCGGTAATGTCTTCCTCCACCAATTGTGCCGACATAAAGCCTTCTGTCTTCAGCCCGTTACTAATCATAACCGCCTCGGCTTTTTGATTCAAGGGTTCCGGGAAAAGTACTACCATTCCTCTGGATAAAATCTCTATGGGACGGCTCAACACCTGATCCTCTAAAATCCCGGCCGCCATAGGAGCCCGGCAGGTTCCGCTGTCTGCTACAAAAATAATCCGCTTATAGGTCTCCATCCCTCTTTGCCGATTCTCAACCTCTATTACCTCATGACCCGCCGCTTTCAAAAGACGGTTCATAATAGCCTGTCCGATTCTCGGTGTTTCAAAACTCTCCGAGTAGATGACATCCACTTCCATATCATCAAACTTACGCAGGATACCGTAGAGATGTCTGGCTATGGTATCCTCATCCGTCCTGCTTCCAATGCTCAGAACATTTCCAGCCAGATATTTTCCAGCAGTTTCATCCGTGGCAATGATACCTACCTTTTTCCCCTGCTGTATCGCTTCCTGCGTCATCTCACGAATCTTCCTGGTTACAGAATGTCTGTCTCCGTCCACCAGTTTTAAATCTGCCTTGGGTGCATAATGCCTGTATTTCATCCCCGGTGCCTTTGGTTTCTGATCAGAGTCCGCTGCAATGATTCCCGGATCCATCTCCACCGTTCCGATGACTTCCTCTAGCATGGATTTTGTAATATATCCGGGACGCAGAATCATCGGTATCTCTTCTGTCAAATCAATGATGGTGGATTCGATTCCAACTGAAACACTTCCGCCGTCCAAAATCATTGGTATTTTGCCGGACAAATCCTCTGCCACATGTTCCGCCGTGGTAGGGCTGGGTCTTCCTGATGCATTGGCACTAGGTGCCGCAATATAGGTCCCGCTCTCTTCTATTAACGCCAATGCCACGGGATGATTCGGCATACGGATGGCCACCGTATCCAATCCTCCGGTTGTCTCATAGGGAACCTTTTCGTTTTTTTCTAAAATCATAGTTAAAGGTCCCGGCCAGAAAGCTCCTGCCAGCTTTACCGCTTTTCCCGGCACTCTGGCTGTCAGCTTCTCCAAATCCCTTGCCTGAGACACATGGACAATCAGCGGATTATCCGATGGTCTCCCCTTTGCCTCATAGATCCGTTTTGCTGCAGCAGGATTCATGGCATCCGCCCCCAATCCATAAACTGTTTCTGTGGGAAATGCCACCAATTCTCCTTCTCTTATAAGCTCGGCTGCCCGCCGAATATTTTCTTTATCTATCTGATTACTGTCTATCTTTAATATTTCTGTTTCCATGACTTCTATTATATCATGTTATGGAAATATCGCAACTAGGTAAACATTTACTTCTCTTCCTTTAAATACTTTTTGATTCCTGTATGTATTGACTCTGCTACCTTTTTCTGGTAGTCCTTATCCGCCAATAATTTTGCCTCCTCGCTGTTGCTTAAAAAACCGCATTCCACAATAACAGTGGGAGATTCCGTCTTCTTCAAAAGATAATAGCTTTCATTTGCTTTTGCCGTTCTGTGGTTCTCTTTATCCAGTTGCTGCACCATGCTTTCCTGTAAAATTTCCGCTAATTCTTTTCCCTCCTGAGATTGTCCGTAATAGAAGACCTGTGCTCCTTTTACATACTCCTCGGGATAGCTGTTCTGATGAATACTAATGGTAAACACCGGCTTCGCCTCATCAATGATTTTACACCGCTTTTTCATATCATCCACTTTTTTGTTTCTGGAGCTGCTGTTATAAAGCCCCTCATCGCTTTCCCGGGTCATTACCACCTCTATGCCTTCTTTTTCCAATTTCTTTTTTAATTCCTTTGCGATTTGGAGATTTATGTCTTTTTCCTTTTTTCCGTTAATTCCTATTTTTCCCGGGTCGGTTCCTCCATGACCTGCATCTATTACAATACAGGTTTTTTCCTCCCCCACTTTACTCTGCTGTACATAGATAGCTCCCCGTTTTGCTAAAAATCCTGCTGCCACCAGCAGGACTACTCCCATAATCACTTCTATTCTTTTCTTCACATATTTCCCCTGATACCTCAGACTTGTTGTATTTTATGAAAAAAATTATTTTCTTAGAACTGTAAGCTTTTTGATAGAAAAAGAGCGTACCCTTCGGTACGCCCTGCAATTCCTGTACTAATTTACATATTTAATAATGGTATCCCAGATGGATGACGGTTCCATGCCCAGCTTCCAGACAGAAGTTCCGGCAAGTTTATTTTTCTTTGCAGCCTTTAATTTCTGTTCCAAAGACTTCTCGTCTTCCATCCACATTTTATAGGTAACACCATCTTGTGTATATTCAATATAATTTTGCTGTTCTTTGTCCAACCATTTCGGAACTGCACCACTGTTGTCAATGATAGTCTGCTGTGCTTTCATGTTCACAACCTCGGAGGATACGGTTACTTTTCCGTCCTCTCCTGCTGTCTCAGACCAGAGTCTGGTATAGAGTGGCATTCCCAAAATTACCTGTTCCGCCGGAACCTCTTTTAAGGTATCTTTGATTCCATTGGTAACAAAATCAATGGAAGAAACAGAGCCGGCTTCT